>NZ_JBHVKW010000141.1:0-17526 GCF_042797905.1 Amycolatopsis sp. NPDC057786 | reverse complement strand
CCTTGAGGGACTCTGGGTCCCTCAAGGAGGCCTTCACGGAAAGCTAGCTCAGCCCAGGCGCTCGACGACGTACTCGATGCTCTGGGTCAGCTTCGTGATGTCGTCCGGGTCGATGGCCGGGAACAGGCCGACGCGCAGCTGGTTGCGGCCGAGCTTCCGGTACGGCTCGGTGTCGACGATCCCGTTGGCGCGCAGCACCTTCGCCACCGCGGCGGCGTCCACCTCGTCGGCGAAGTCGATGGTGCCGACGACCTGCGAGCGCAGCGAGGGGTCGCTGACGAACGGCGTCGTGTAGCTGGTCTTCTCGGCCCACTCGTACAGCCGGGTCGACGAGTCGCGGGTGCGCGAGGTGGTCCACTCGAGACCGCCGTTCGAGTTCATCCACTCGATCTGGTCGGCCAGCAGGAACAGCGTCGACACCGCCGGGGTGTTGTACGTCTGGTCCTTGCGGGAGTTGTCGAGCGCCGTGGTCAGCGACAGGAACTCGGGGATCCAGCGGTCGCTCGCGCCGATCTCGCCGATGCGCTCGACCGCGGCCGGCGAGGCCAGCGCGATCCAGAGGCCACCGTCGGAGGCGAAGGACTTCTGGGGTGCGAAGTAGTAGACGTCGAAGTCTTCGGCCTTGACCGGCAGGCCACCCGCGCCGGAGGTCGCGTCGATGGCGACGAGGGCACCTTCGCTGCCTTCAGGGCGGCGAACCGGCACCGCGACACCGGTCGAGGTCTCGTTGTGCGCCCAGCCGACCAGGTCGGCGCCCGCTTCGTAGGCGATCTCGGGCGCGCTGCCAGGGTCGGCCTTGACGACGATCGGGTCGGCGAGGAAGGGGGCGCCCTTGGTCACCGTGGCGAACTTCGAGGAGAACTCGCCGTAGGTGAAGTGCTGCGCACGTTCCCGCACGAGGCCGAACGCGGCGGCGTCCCAGAATGCGGTCGTCCCGCCGTTGCCGAGGACCACTTCGTAGCCGTCGGGCAGGGAGAACAATTCGGACAGACCCGCACGCACGCGGCCGACGAGGGACTTCACCGGCTTCTGACGGTGCGAGGTGCCGAGGTAGGTGGCACCGGATTTCGCCAGGTTGGCGAGCTGCTCGTCACGGACCTTGGACGGTCCGCAGCCGAAGCGGCCATCGGCAGGCTTCAGGTCCGCGGGGAGGGTCAACTCAGGTGCGTCGGTCATGCGCCCAGTCTCTCAGGTCGGGACGACCCTGCTGAAAGTCGGTGCGGCGTGTCCGGCATGTGGGATCCGCGGACCGGCTCCCCACGGCGCCGACCGCCGGGTAGCTTCTCGCCTCATGGCGACAGTGCACGAACGATTCCCGGTGGCCCCCGAGGCGTTGTGGCAGGCCCTCCCCCACGGCGTCGACGCGGTCAAGGGGCAGGCCCCGTATTACGACGCGGCAGCGGGCTACGTCACCTTCTCGACCAAAATCGGCTGGCTCAGCTACGGCCAGACGGTCACGGTGAAGGTCGAGCGGACGACGGAGGGTTCGGGGCTGGCGATCCAGACGAGCCTCAAGTTCGGCTTCGTCGACTGGGGTGAGGGCAAGCGCATCGCCCGCAACTTCATCGCGGCCGTCGGTGTCGCGGTGGGGCACACGCCGGCCGCTTGACGTGGTCGTGAGTGGCGATTCGTGTTCTAACCAGGGTGTCTTGGGTACCTACCTGGCCACGGCCGACGTTGCGAAAGCCACTTTCGCAACGTCCGGCGGGCCACTTCACCAGCGGGCCCCCGCAGTAGGTACTCAAGACGTGGTTCGCCCTAACCCGAATCGCCACTCACGACCGCCGGACCGGTCAGCGCCAGCCCTCGGGGTCGACGCCGCCGGGGATGGGCGCGGCCGGGTCGAACGGCGTCCGCGAGAAGATGAACGTCGCGAGGTCGAGATGGTTCGGCTTCCCCGCCGAGTCCCGTCCGACCCGCAGCGTTTCGCCCGCGTAGTAGGCGTCGAGCCCGACCCAGGTGTCCTCGCCCACCGGCGCGAACCGTGAAGCGCGCCCGGGGCCGTCGGCCGGCGCGAGGGAGAACAGGCCGCCCGGGAGCAGCCGCAGGTGGTACGGCGTCGGGCCCCAGTGCCACAACCCGGTCAGCTCCAGCAACTTCGGGTCCACAGTGGACGGTTGCCATTCGGCGGGCATGGACGGCTCGTGCTGTTCGGTCAGCTTCATCAGGTCGAGGCAGAGCTGCGTGATGCCGACGCCCGCCGTCGAGTTCGTCAGCACGAGCGCGCCGATGCCGGCGTTCGCGTCGACCAGCGAACAGGCGAGGAACCCCGGCATCGACCCGGTGTGCCCGGCCAGCCGCCTGCCCTCCGTGCGGATCAGCATGACGCCGAGGCCGAAGCCGGTGGTCCAGGCGTCGCCGTCGTCCACGGTGACCATTTCGCGCATCTCCGCGACGGTCTGCTCGCTGAGCACGCCGCCGGTGTGGCCGCCGAGGAAGGACGTCCAGCGGGCGAGGTCGGTGATCGTCGACCACAGCTGCCCGGCGGGGGCCATCGCGCCCGCGTCCGGCGACGGCTCCGGCATGAGGAGATCGGCGAAGGGGTGCACGGCGAATCCGCTCGCGTGCGCTCCTTCGGGATGCGGCGACGTCCTGGTCATGCCGAGCGGGCCGAGGATCTCGGCGCGGACGACGTCGAGCCAGGACTGTCCACGATGCCGGGCGACCAGCTCGCCGAGCACGCCGTAGCCGACGTTGCTGTAGTGGAACTTGCTGCCCGGCCGCAGTCGCGTCGCGCCGTCCTTGAGGCTCTCGACCAGCGCGTCCCAGTCGGCGCCGGCCGTGCGCTCCCACCAGGAGCCGGGCGATTCGGCGGTCAGGCCCGAGGTGTGCGACAGCAGTTGCGCGATGGTGGCCGAGCCGAACGCGGTGCCCGGCAGGTGTCGCTCCAGCGGATCGTTGAGGTCGAGCTTGCCTTCGTCGCGCAGCCGCATGACGGCCGTCGCGACGAGTGTCTTGGTGATCGAGCCGAGCCGGTACTGCGTGTCGGCGCCCGGGGTCTCGCCGTCGACCCGCCCGCGCCCTCCGGACCAGGCGAGTTCGCCGTCGCGGACGACGGCGGCGACGATGGACGGGGCGCGGCACGAGGATTGCTCGTGCGCGAGGCGGCGCAGCAGCGCCAATTCGGTCGAGGCAAGCATGGGACGCATTCTGCCTACCCGAGCAGGCCCAGTCGCATAGCGGTGGTCACCGCGGCCGTGCGGTCCGAAACGTCCAGTTTGCCGAACACGCGCAGCAGGTGGGTCTTGACCGTCGCCTCGCTGATGTGGAGCGCCCGGCCGATGTCGGCGTTCGTGCTTCCCTGTGCCACAAGCCGCAGTACCTCGATCTCGCGCGCCGACAACGGTGATGTCGTCGGATTGCGCACCCGGTTCACCAGCTTCCCGGCGACCGAAGGCGCCAAGACCGTCTCGCCGCGTGACGCCGCACGGATCGCACCAGCGAGCTCCGCGCGCGAAGCGTCCTTCAGCAGGTATCCGGAGGCGCCCGCTTCGACGGCGCGCAGGATGTCCGCGTCCGTCTCGTAGGTGGTGAGCACGACGACCCGCTGGCCCGGCCGGTCGGCGAGGATCTTCCGCGTCGCGCCGACGCCGTCGAGACCGGGCATCCGCAGATCCATCAGGATCACGTCCGGCTGCTTGACCCGGCTCAGCGCGACGGCCTCGTCGCCGGAACCCGCTTCCCCGACGACGCTCAGATCCGGCTCGGCCTCCAGCATGCCGCGCAGGCCTTCCCGCACCACGGGGTGATCGTCGACCAGCATGATCGTGATCACGCGGGCACCTCCAGTTCCAGCGTCGTCCCCGCACCGGGTTCGCTCTTGAGTGTCACGATGCCACCGACCTGGCCGGTGCGCGCCCGCATCCCCGCCAGGCCGAAGCCGCCGGTGGGCGCGGCGGGGTCGAATCCCGTGCCGTCGTCGGTCACGGCGAGCCGGACCCGTCCGTCCATAGTGGACAGGCGGAGTGCGGCCGAGGTGGCGCGGGAGTGCTTGCGGATATTGCTCAGCGCCTCCTGCGCTCCTCGCAGCAGGACTACTTCGGTGGCCATCGGGAGCGAGGGCGGCTTGCCGTCGACATCGATCGATGCCTCGATCCCGGTCTCCTCGGTCAGCCGTTCCACCTGACGGCGCAAGGCTTCTTCCAGTGAAGCGGCGGCGAGCGCCGACGGCCCCTGCGCCGCGACCATCGCCCGCGCCTCCGCCAGGTTCTCCCGCGCGGTCCGGGCCGCGAGCTCCAGGTGACGGCGGGCCGCCTTCGGATCGCTGTCCATTTCGGACTCGATCGCCTGGGTGAGCGTGACGATGCTGGTGAACCCCTGCGCGAGCGTGTCGTGGATCTCGCGGGCCATGCGCTCGCGTTCGGCGGCCGTCCCCGCCTCCCGCGAGAGGCGGGAGACCTCCGCCTGACTGGCTTTCAGCTGGTCGATCAGTGCCGCCCTGCTCTTGCTCTGCTCGATGATCTGGGTGGTGTAGCGGCCGGCGAGGAGGCTGAAGATGATCAGGATCGCCGTCATCGGCAGCAGGACCGGCTGCTCGTCGAGCCCGCCCCGGACGAGCAGGGAAGCCGGACTCGACAGCACCGCCGCCGTGGTGAGGATCGACGCGGCCTTCGTCGGCATCGTCATGTACAGCACGGGGCAGAGCAGGAAGAGGATGAAGCTCGAGTTGCCCGCGGCGAAGATGGCACCGAGCGTGAAGAGCATCATCGCCCCGGCGAACACCCAAGGCGTGTGGTCGTAGTCCGGGCCCTTGATGAGGCGGCGCCCTCGGACCAGGTAGGTCAGGCCAAGACCCGCCAGGCACAGGAGCGCGACGGTCTTGCCCGTCGTCGCCTCGTCTTCGAGGAGTACCAAGGCCGTCGTCGCGACGAAGGTGACCCCGAACAGGACTTCCCAGAGCCAGTAGAACCGCTCCCAAGCGTTCACCTGCCCTCGTTCGACCAGCGGAACGTCAGCTTCGCCAGCAGCAACCCCGCGGCGCACCACGCCGTCAGTACCAGCGCCACCGTCGGAAGTTCCCATGTTCCCGCCATTTCCTGGGTCGCGGCTTCGGACGGCAGGAACACCGAGCGGAAGCCCTGGCAGATCCATTTCACCGGGAAGAACGAAGCGATGTCGACCATAACCTTCGGAAGAGTGGTGATCGGCGTGACGAACACCCCGGAGATGAACTGCAGCGCGATGTAGATCAGGTTGGTCACCGCGACCGCGCCGCTGACCGTCCTGGTGACGGAGCCGAGCGCGATCCCCAGCAACGTGCAGCCGGTGATGCCGAGGAGGAAGACCCACAGCGCGGTCAGGAGTCTGGCCGGGTCGGTCGGCAGTTCCAGGTCGAACAGCAGGCTGCCCACGATCGACATCAGGACCACCTGCGCGATGCTGGTGAAGCCGACCAGGATGATCTTGCCGACGAAGTAGGACGCCGCGGGCATCGGCGTGCCGCGTAGCCGTTTCAGCGCGCCGAGCTCGCGATCGGACGCGAGGTTGATCCCGACGCTGTTGAACGACGTCGAGACGATGCCGGAGCCGATCATGCCCGCGGCCAGCACCTGGCCGGTGGTGATCGCCATGCCGGGCATCGAGGAGTTCAGCATCGAGCCGAGCAGGATCATCAGCAGCGACGGAAACGCGAAGGTGAAGATCACCTGCTCCCGGATGCGGAAGAACTGTTTGACCTCCGCGGCGCCCCGGACCAGACCGAGCGAGAAGGTGCCCGGGAGGGGCAGCGTGCTCATCGGGCTTCTCCGATCAGATCGAGGTAGGTGTCTTCGAGAGTGGGGCGGTGGACGGTCAGCTCGGACGGCTCGTGGCCGTCGGCGGAAAGCTCGCGGATCAGCTTGGCCGGGAAGTGGGTGCGCTCCTGGTGGCCGCCGCGCTCGTCGGTCCAGCGGACGGTGGCCTCCGCTGTCGCCCGGCCGCCGAGCGTCTGCGGTGTCCCTTCGGCGACGATCTCCCCGCGCGTGATGACCGCGACGCGATCGGCCAGCGCCTCGGCCTCGTCGAGATAGTGGGTGGTGAGCAGGATCGTGGTGCCTTCGCGGGCGAGACCCCTGATCAGCTCCCAGAACTGGCGCCGGGCCGCCGGATCGAATCCCGTCGTCGGCTCGTCGAGGAAAACCAGCTCGGGCCCGCCGATGATCCCGAGCGCGACGTCCACGCGACGTCGTTGCCCGCCGGAAAGACTTTTGACGCGGGTGCTCGACTTCTCGGTCAGGCCGACCTGCTCGATCACTTCTTCGGTGTCGCGGGGATCCGGGTAGTAGCGGGCGAAATGCCGGACCGTCTCGGCGACGGTGAGCTCGGCGGCGTCGTTGGCCGTCTGCAACACGATCCCGAGCCGCGCCCGCCAGGCCCGGCCTGCGGTGCCGGGATCCTCGCCGAGCACATCGACCTCGCCCTCGGTCCGCTTGCGGTGGCCCTCCAGGATCTCGACCGTCGTCGTCTTGCCCGCCCCGTTGGGGCCGAGCAGCGCGAACACCTCGCCCTGCTCGATGTCGAGGTCGATACCCCCGACGGCGGTGTGGCCCGGGTACTCCTTGCGCAGGCCGCGCACTCTCACTGCCGCTTTCATCCCTCGATCGTGCTGTGCGGGCGGGGGTTCACGGGACGTCCGCTGGACTGAACCCGGCTGTCAACCGATCGGTGGACACCGGTGTCACCGCCCTCTCAGCATTTAGTCCTCTGAATGCGGTCCTTGCACACGCAACTACCGCATTCAGAGGACTAAATGCGGGGAGTCAGGAGGGTGCGTACGGAGGTTTCGAAGGAAGGCAGGAGCGCGGCTGGGTCGGCCGAGGTGAGCATCCGGTTCGCGAAGCCGTCGGAGAGGGCGAGTACGGCATCGGCAAGGTCGGAGGCCGCGAGGTCGTCGCGGACATGGCCCGCCGACTGCGCTTTCGAGAGGTACTGGGTGGTGATTTCCGCGAGTTCGTCGTAGCCCGTGCGGATGAACTCGGCCCACGACGGCCGGACGGCGGCCCGGGCGGTGAAGGCGTTGATGACGATCACCTCCGCGCGGCGCTGCTCGTCGAGCGGCATCGCCTCGACCAGCAAACGCAGCAGGAGGTCGAGCAGATCGCCGGACTGATCGAGGGTGTTCCAGCGCTGCTCCAGGAACTCGCCGGTCATGTCGAGGGCGAAGCGGAACAGATCTTCCTTGGTGGAGAAGTACTTCTGCACCGCGCCCGCGGACATCCCGGCTTCGACGGCGACCGAGCGCACGCTCACGGCCTCGACGCCTTCGCGCGCGACGATGCGCAGGAGGGCGCCGGCGATCTCCCGGCGGCGTTCGGCCCGGTCGACGATCTTCGGCACTGGCGCATCCTACTTTCGGAGGACTCGGGGCCCGGTCGGCGCCTTTAGAATACGGCCGTATTCGAACAGGGGGTCTGGGGTGGACGAAGTCGCGCAGAAACGAAGGTCGGAGGAGAATCAGCTCGCCGCCGCGCTGACCAAGGGCCCGGCCGAGGTTCTCGATTTCCTTCTGCCGTTGTGGGTGGGGAGCCAGCTCGGCGCGTCGGCCGCCGAGGTCGGGGCGCTGACGGCACTGGAGACGCTGGTGTCGTTCGTGGTCCGGCCGATCGCGGGCGCGCTCGCGGACCGGTTCGACCGTGGCCGGATCGCGGCCGTCGGCGCTGTCCTCTATGGACTGTCCTTTGTGATCTACGCGGTGACGCCGGGCATCGGGTTCGCCTATTCGGCCGCGGTTCTCGGCGGCGCTGGCGGCGCGCTGTTCTGGGTCGCGTTGCGGGCCCGCGTGGGGGAGGGGCTCGCGAGGGACGACGGCGCGTTCGGCAAGTTGTTCGCGGCCGAGGGCGGCGGAACGTGGATCGCGTTCGTGGTCGCGTTGAGCGCCATCGCCTGGATCGACTACCGCGGCGTGTTCTGGCTCGGCGCGGCGGCCTGCGCGGTGGCCGCGGTGGTCCTGCTGAACGCGAAGTCCGCGCCCGTGCGGGAAGAAGGCGCGCCGCGGCTGCTGCAACTGGGCAAGCGGATGCGCCCGATGCTCGCGCTCGTCGCGTTGACCGCGATGGCCGAGGCAGGGGTCGCCCTGTTGCTCCTGATGCATCTGCAACGCGGGCATCAACTGCAACTCGGCGAGATCGCCGCCGTGTTCATCCCCGGCTTCATCGTGTACAGCCTGCTGCCGGACCACCTGCACGGCTTCGTCCGCAAGGTCGGCCGGACACGAGTGCTCGCGCTGGCGATGGTGGCGAGCGCGGTCTTCGCCGCCGGGTTGTCCTTCGCCCCGAGCCCGGTGGTGCTCGCGGTCATGTGGGTGCTGTCCGCCGCGGCGTTCGCGGCGGCCATTCCGGTGGAACAGGCGGTGGTAGCCGAGGCGGCTGGGCTCAGCCTCGGCCGGGCGATGGGGATCTACGAGAGCGCGACGCTACTCGGAGCGACGATCGGCACCTTCGTGGCGGGTCAGCTCTACGGCTCGGACGCCGGATGGCGTGTCGCCTGCTTCGGTGCTGCGGCGCTCCTGCTTCTCGGATCGTTCGTGGTTCGTGGCGCCGTACGGCGTGTCGGAGTTGCGGAGTTTCCCGTGGAACCACGAAAAACGGTGTCACAAAAGGAAAGTCCGGCCCCTGGCACGGTCGGGGAGAGTCCGCAAGCGGCCGAATCGGTGACGGAGGAGGCGAACAAACGCGCGAACCCGCTCCGGAACTGGGCGGTTCATGCCGGGGTCTACGTCGTCGCGCAGGCGGCGCTGGCGTTCGCCGGCTACAACTGGCCCGTGGAAGCGTTGTTCGGCGGACCTCACCCTGCCGACTGGTACTGGAACTCCAGTGGTCACTGGCTGTTGAACATCGGCCGGATCTGGACCTTTGTCCTCGTGATCGACACCGTGTGGACCATCGGCCGCGCGGCGCTGAAAAAGCGAGCTTATTGACAAGTTGTCTAACATGACACCATGTCTCACAAGTGGGTGACGGCCAGCGACGGTGTCCGCCTTTCGGTCCGGGTGACCGGCGTCGACGACGCGCCCACGGTGGTGCTCGTCCACGGCTACCCGGACAACGGCTCCATGTGGGACGGCATCGCCGCCCTGCTGGAACGCCGCTACCGGGTCGTCGTCTACGACGTCCGCGGCGCGGGCCGTTCGGACAAGCCTTCGGGACGCGCGTCCTACAAACTGGACCAGCTGTCCGACGACCTGGCCGCGGTCGTCGACGAGGTCCAGCCCGACGGCAAGGTCCACCTGCTCGCACACGACTGGGGCTCCATCCAGACCTGGCATTCGGTCACCGGGGACAGGTTGCGCGGACGGCTGGCGTCGTTCACGTCGATCTCCGGGCCGAGCCTCGACCACGCGGGCGCGTGGTTCCGCGCGCAGGTGCGCCCGAACCCGAAACGGCTCAAGAACGCGCTCGTCCAGTGGGCGCATTCGACCTACATCCTCGGCTTCCAGATCCCGCTGATCCCGCAGGTGCTCTGGCGCAGCGGCGCGATGGGCGCGCTTATCGGCAGGATGGACCCGGCGGCCGCCGCGCCGTCCACTTCGGACGGTCTGCACGGCCTCAACCTCTACCGCGCCAACATGTTCACCCGCCTGTCCCGGCCGCGGCCACGGCCTGCCGAAATCCCGGTGCAGGTGCTCGCGCCCACCGGCGACAAGTTCGTCACCACGCCGCTGCAGACCGAGATCGAGCGCTGGGCGCCGGACCTCCGAGTGCGCCGGATCGTCGGCACGCACTGGGTGGTCCGCGAGAAGCCCCAGGTGATCGCCGACGCCACCGCCGAGCTGATCGACCACGTCGAAGGCGGCGAGGAGAGCCGCGCGCTCAAGCGGGCCCGGTCCGGCGGTTTCGCGCACAAGCTCGTCGTGGTCACCGGCGCCGGCAGCGGGATCGGCCGCGCGACCGCGCTCGCGTTCGCGGACAAGGGCGCCGACCTCGTCATCACCGACATCAACGGTTCGGCTGCGGCGGATACCGCGAAACTCTTGCGGGACAAGGGCGCCACCGTCGGCGAGTACACAGTGGACTCTTCCGACGCCGAGGCGGTCGAGAAGTTCGCCCAGCGGGTCAGGGAGGAGTTCGGAGTCCCCGACATCGTCGTCAACAACGCGGGGATCGGCCTGTCCGGACCGTTCCTCGACACGACGGTCAAGGACTGGGAACGCCTCATCGACGTGAACCTTTGGGGCGTCATCCACGGCTGCCGCGTCTTCGCCGAGCAGATGCGCGAGCGGGCGGAAGGCGGCCAGATCGTCAACGTCGCTTCGGCCGCCGCTTATCTGCCGTCGAAGATCCTTTCCGCCTACGCCACCACGAAGTCCGCCGTGCTGACGCTGAGCGTCTGCCTGCGGGCCGAGCTCGCCGCCGAGAACATCGGTGTCACCGCGATCTGCCCCGGCATCGTGAACACGAACATCACCAGTACCACGCGCTTCGTCGGCGTCGACGAGATCGAACAGAAGCGGCGTCAGAAGTCGAGCAGCAAGCTGTACGCGAAACGCGGTTTCGGCCCGGAGAAGGTCGCGCGCGACATCCTGCGCGCCGTCGAGAAGGACAAGGCGATCCAGCCGTCGACCCCGGAGGCCAAGGCCGCGCTCGTCCTCTCCCGGCTCACCCCCGGACTGCTGCGGACCGCGGCGAAACTGGACGTCACCCCGTGACCAGACGCCCTCGCCGGATGTCGCCGGAAGCGCGCCGCGAGGACCTGATCCGCGCCGCGCTGGACCTGTTCGGCTCGCGCGCGCCCGAACTCGTCACGGTCGACGACATCATCGCCCGCGCCGAGGTTTCGCGGCCGCTGTTCTACCGGTACTTCTCGAGCCTGCGGGAACTGCAGGTCGAGGCGCTGAAAACGGTCACCGAAGGGCTCATCGACGGCCTGGCCGGACTCGAGGAAGGCCCGCCCGAAACCCGGCTGCGGGCCGCCGTCCGCGGGTTGATCGACGTCGCCGATCACTACCGGGCGGGTTATGTCGCGCTGTTGCGCAGCGGCTCGGTTATCGCGACTTCGGAGACGGACGCGGCGATCGACGAGGTCCGCAATCGCGCCGTCGAACTCATCCTCGACGCGCTGGGAGTGTCGGAGCCCTCGCCTATGGTCCTGCTGACGTTGCGCTGCTGGACGGCGGTGGTGGAGGGCTCGCTGCTGAGCTGGCTGCAGGAGCGCGCGGTGCCGCGCGAGGTGCTGGACGGCTGGCTGGTCGATCAGCTCACGGCCATGCTCTCGGCGACCGCGGTCCACGATTCTTCGGTCCCGCAGATGCTATGAAAGGTCCTTTCCTTGCAAAATTTGCAAGGAAAGGACCTTTCATAGCGCTTGTCAGGACTGCTTGGCGACCAGGTCCCAGCCTTCGACGTCCTCCGGTTTACGCGGCTCCGGCCCGACGTACTTGGCCGACGGCCGCACGAGGCGCCCGGTCTTCTTCTGCTCCAGGATGTGCGCGGCCCAGCCGGCGGTGCGCGCCGAGCTGAACATCGCGGGCATCATATGGGGCGGTACCTCGGCGAAGTCCAGGATCACGGCCGCCCAGAACTCGACGTTGGTCTCGATCGGGTGGTCCGGACGCCGCTCGCGCAGCTCCTTCAGCGCCACCTGCTCCAGCTCCGCGGCGGCCTCGTAGCGCGACGCGCCGAGCTCCTGGCAGGTGCGGCGCAGCACGCGCGCCCGCGGGTCCTCCGCGCGGTACACGCGGTGCCCGAAGCCCATCATCCGTTCCTTGCGGTCCAGGATGCCCTTGACCAGGCCCACCGCGTCGCCGGTCTTCTCGACCTCTTCGATCATCGGCAGCACCCGCGCCGGCGCGCCGCCGTGCAGCGGGCCGGACATGGCGCCGATCGCGCCGGACAGCGCCGCGGCGACGTCGGCGCCGGTCGAGGCGATCACCCTGGCGGTGAAGGTGGAGGCGTTGAGGCCGTGTTCGGCGGCCGAGACCCAGTATGCGTCGATGGCCTTGACGTGGGCCGGGTCGGGCTCGCCGCGCCAGCGGACCATGAACCGTTCGGTGATCGACTTCGCCTCGTCGACCCGGGTCTGCGGGACGGCGGGCTGCCCGATGCCGCGAGCGGACTGGGCGACGTACGAAAGCGCCATCACCGAGGCGCGGGCCAGCTGGTCGCGCGCTTCGTCGTCGGTGATGTCGAGCAGCGGCCGGTAACCCCAGATCGGGGCGAGCATGGCCAGCGCGGCCTGGACGTCGACGCGGACGTCACCGGTGTGCACCGGCAGCGGGAACGGCTCGGCGGGCGGTAGCCCGTGGCCGAAGCGGCTGTCGACGAGAAGCCCCCAGACATCACCGAAGGTCACCTTGCCGGCGAGGTCCTCGATGTCGACACCGCGATAGCGCAGCGCGCCACCGTCACGGTCGGGCTCGGCGATTTCGGTCTTGAAGGCGACCACACCTTCGAGACCCGGTCGGAAACCGTCGTCGACCTGGTCGGACGGCTTGGTGCTGATCGTGGAGGCACTCACTGTGGTGAAACCTTTCGATGCGCATTCCCCGGCTTTGTGTTTCACGCGTGGACGGGATGCACGCAGCGAAGGCGCGCCTCATCGCACGGATGGACAAACTTTGCTCCACGTCGCGGCCTGGGGCAATCGAAAGATGTGGTGCTTTCGGTCACGATTACGAGAACGATTCAGTTAAATCGGGTCTCGTACGCGAAGAGTTACGGCGCCGTTCACTTTCCGTGTACCGGACGCCGACGTAAATCCTGTGTTTCGAGAACCGGCGGCGGGCGGTTTCCGGTGATAGACCTTTCCCATGCACCTGAGCCCCCAGGAGCGGGACAAACTGCTCATCCACGTCGCGGCGGACGTGGCGCGCAAACGCCTGGAACGCGGGGTCCTGCTGAACTACCCCGAGGCGGTCGCGCTGATCACCGACCACGTTCTCGAAGGTGCCCGTGACGGCCGGACGGTGAGCGAGCTCGTGGCGAGCGGGCGTTCGGTGCTCTCCAGGGCGCAGGTGCTGGACGGAGTGCCGGAAATGGTCGATTCCGTGCAGGTCGAAGCCACTTTTCCGGACGGAACGAAGCTCGTCACCGTGCACGACCCGATCGTCTAGGGAGGGCCGCGAGTGCGACCAGGGGAGATCATCACCGGCGACGCGCCGGTCGAGCTGAACCCGGGCAGGCCGCGGGTCCGGCTGATCGTGCGGAACCTCGGCGACCGGCCCGTCCAGATCGGATCGCACTACCATTTCGCGGCGGTGAATCCGGGGCTCGAATTCGATCGTGACGCCGCGCGAGGACATCGTCTCGACGTGCCCGCGGGGACTTCCGTGCGGTTCGAACCGGGCGTCGAACGCGAAGTCGACCTGGTCCCGCTGGCCGGGAACCGCGCGGTGCCCGGATTGCGGACGGGGTCCTGATGCCGTCGATCGATCGCGAGCGGTACGCCGAACTGTTCGGCCCGACGACCGGCGACCGGATCCGCCTCGCGGACACCGATCTGCTGATCGAAGTCACCGAAGACCGCAGTATGGGTCCGTCCGGCAGCGGTGACGAAGTGTTGTTCGGCGGTGGCAAGGTCATCCGCGAATCCATGGGCCAGGGGATGGCGACCCGGGCCGAAGGCGCGCCGGATCTGATCATCACCGGCGCCGTGATTCTCGACCACTGGGGGATCATCAAGGCCGACGTCGGCGTCCGCGACGGCCGGATCGTCGGGATCGGCAAGGCGGGCAATCCGGACACCATGGACGGCGTGGACCCGGCGCTGGTCATCGGCCCGTCGACGGAGGTGCTGTCCGGCAACGGGAAGATCCTCACCGCGGGCGGGATCGACTGCCACGTCCACTTCATCTGCCCGCAGCTGACCGAGACCGCGCTGGCGTCCGGCCTCACCACCCTCGTCGGCGGCGGGACCGGCCCGGCCGAAGGCAGCAAGGCCACCACCGTCACGCCCGGCGCGTGGAACCTCGGCCGGATGCTGCAGGCGATGGACGGCCAGCCGGTCAACGTCCTGTTGCTGGGCAAGGGGAACACCGTCCGGCACGAGGCGCTGCGCGAACAGCTCGCCGCCGGCGCGGGCGGGTTCAAACTGCACGAAGACTGGGGCAGCACCCCGGCCGCGATCGACGCGTGCCTGACCGTGGCCGACGAATCCGGGGTCCAGGTGGCGATCCACACCGACACCCTGAACGAAGCAGGCTTTCTGGAGTCCACAGTGGACGCCGTCCGGGGTCGCTCGATCAACGCGTACCACACCGAAGGCGCGGGCGGCGGGCACGCGCCGGACATCATCCAGGTCGCCGGGCTGCCCAATATCCTGCCGTCGTCGACGAACCCGACCCGCCCGCACACCGCGAACACCCTCGACGAGCATCTCGACATGCTCGTCGTCTGCCACCACCTGAACCCGTCGGTGCCCGAGGATCTGGCGTTCGCCGAAAGCCGGATCCGGCCGACGACCATCGCGGCCGAGGACGTCCTGCACGATCTCGGCGCGATCTCCATGATGAGCTCCGATTCGCAGGCGATGGGCCGCATCGGCGAGGTGATCATCCGGACCTGGCAGACCGCGCACGTGATGAAACGGCGGCGGGGCGCCCTGCCCGGCGACGGCGCGGCCGACAACCTGCGGGCTCGTCGCTATGTCGCCAAATACACGATCAACCCCGCGATCGCGCACGGGATGGAGCGCGAGATCGGGTCGGTGGAGATCGGGAAACTCGCGGATCTCGTGCTGTGGGAGCCGAAGTTCTTCGGTATCCGCCCGCATGTGGTGCTCAAGGGCGGCTTCCCCGCTTGGGCGGCGATGGGCGACGCGAACGCGTCCATCCCGACGCCGCAGCCGGTGCTCGCGCGGCCGATGTTCGGCGCGGCTCCGGTGGTCGCCGCCGCGAGCAGTTTCCATTTCGTGGCGCCGGAAGCGCTGGAAGGCGGGGTGGCGGAACGGTTCGGCATCACGCGGAAGCTGGTGCCGATCTCGGACACGCGCTCGCGGGGCAAGGCCGACATGGTGCTCAACGACGCGACACCGGACATCCGGGTGGATCCGGACAGCTTCGCGGTGCACGTCGACGGCGATCTGATCGAGCCGCGGCCGGTGACCGAATTGCCCATGGCGCAACGGTATTTCTTGTTCTGATGGACCTTTCAGCGATCATCCTCGCCGACTCCCGGTTCCCCGGGGGCGGCCACGTCCATTCCGGCGGACTCGAAGAGGGTGTCACCCGGAAGCTGATCACGCATGAGCGCGACCTGCCGGGATTCCTGTCCGGACGCTTGCGCACGGCCGGTTCGCTCGCCGCGGTGTTCGCCGCCGCGTCGGCGCACGCCGCCGCGCGGAACGTCCGAAGTGGACACTGGCGGCGGCTCGACGTCGAACTCGACGCCAGGACGCCGTCGCTCGCGCAGCGGGAGGCGTCTCGCGCGCAAGGTCGCGGGACGGCGAGGGCGGGCAAGGCGGCGTGGCCGTCCGCGGTGCTTTCCCAGCTGCTGAAGGAAACCCCGCGCCCGCATCATCCGGTGATCGCCGGTGCGCTGATCGGGGTGCCCTTCGACGCGGCGATGGCGGTGGCGTACCTCGCGATCAGCGGACCCGCGAGCGCGGCCGTGCGGTTGCTCGGTCTCGACCCGTTCGCCGTCAACGCGGTCGTCGCCCGTCTCTCGAAGGAGGTACGGGAGGTTTCCCTGCGCGCGGCCGAGGTCGCGGGCGACGATCCGGCCGATCTCCCGGCGCCGGGCTCTCCGGCGCTCGATCTGTTCGCCGAGGCACACGCCCGGCATCACCAGGAAGAGGTGCGTCTCTTTGCCAGCTGAGCATGGTCACGGTCACGGACATGTGCATCCGGTCAATTTCGACCCGACCGCCGCGGAACCCGACCACTACGAGCAGGCGCCGACCGCGGGGCGCGCGTACCGGATCGGGATCGGCGGGCCGGTGGGGAGCGGGAAGACCGCGCTCACCGCGGCGCTGTGCCGGGCGCTCGGCGACGAGGTGAACCTCGCCGTCGTCACGAACGACATCTACACCACCGAGGACGCCGACTTCCTGCGCAAGGCGGGCGTGCTCGACCCGGAGCGGATCGAGGCCGTGCAGACCGGCGCGTGCCCGCACACCGCGATCCGTGACGACATCACCGCGAACCTCGACGCCGTCGAACGGCTGGAGGAACGGTTCCCCGGGCTGGATCTGGTGATCATCGAAAGCGGCGGGGACAACCTCACCGCGGTGTTCAGCCGGGGACTCGCCGACAGCCAGGTGTTCGTGGTCGATGTCGCCGGCGGCGACAAGGTGCCGCGCAAGGGCGGGCCCGGCGTCACGACGGCGGATCTGCTGGTGATCAACAAGATCGACATCGCGCATCTGGTCGGCGCGGACATGGACGTGATGACCTCGGACGCGCACCGGATGCGGGGTGACCTGCCGGTGATCACTCAGTCCCTTGTGGACACTCCGAATGCTCCGGCGGTGGCGGACTGGGTCCGCTCGCTCCTCCCGGTCCGCGCGGGGTGAAGGCACACGCGCGGCTGACCGCCCGCTTCGAGGGCGGCCGGACCGTACTGCGTGAGCTGCGTTCGATGGCGCCGCTCACGCTCCTTCCCAAGCGGGGCGCCGGGGTGACGGCGGTGGTGCACCTGGTCAATTCGGCGACCTCGCCCTTGGGTGGTGACGAGCTGAAGCTGACCATCCGCGTCGGCACCGGGGCTTCGCTGCGGCTTTCCGGGGTCGCGGCGACGATCGCGTTGCCGGGGCCGCGCGGGGAGCGGAGTTCGTCCCTTGTGGACATTGTCGTGGAGGGTGGCGGGTCGCTGGAGTATCTGCCGGAGCCGACGGTGGTGACCGCTCGTGCCCGGCACGCCGCCGAGTTCCGGGCCGCTCTGGCGTCTGACGCCTTCTTGCATACGCGGGAGGTGCTGGTGCTCGGGCGGGCCGGTGAGCGGCCGGGCTCTTTGGTGACCACGCAGCACGTGACGCGAGGTGAAGTGCCGGTGCTGCGGCAGACGCTGGAGATCGGGGACTCCACTTTGGACTCCAGTCTCGCGCATCTGGCGGGACGGCGGGTGCTGGCGACCGACCTTGTCGTGGGCGGGCCGGTGTCGGCTGCCGCCTCGGGTGAGTGGTGGTCGCGTACGCCGTTGGCTGCCGGTGGAACGCTCACGACTTCGCTGGCCCCGGACGCCGTGACCGCGCTCAGGGTGTTCGAGACCGCCTAGGCGGTGTCCTGTAAGACCTGCGCCTTCCCCGTGTGTCCATAAAGGACGATTCTTGCCGGGCTGGGTGTCCGCTTGATGCTGATATGTACAGTTTTCATGGGTTTGTGGGTGGTAAGGCAAGCGTGTCGTGCTCGTGGGCGGGGCCGGCGGCGGTGTGAAGGCTCCCTTCGTCGCGTCTGATGCGGTGGTGGGAGCCTTCGGCCACCTGTACCGACCATGCCACCTTGCCTTACCGCCCAAATTGCCCTAATCGGGCACCTTCGTCTCGAAGTGAGCCCTTGGCGGACAGCTGGGCCGGCGGTGGCGCCCCGCAAGGGTCGTGTGCGGCCGGAGCGTGTCGCGAAAGCCACTTTCGCGCCGCCCGGAATCCCCCCACGGGGGTTGGCGCCCCCCGGGGGGCGGG
>NZ_JBHVKW010000140.1:0-18424 GCF_042797905.1 Amycolatopsis sp. NPDC057786 | reverse complement strand
GCTCACGCCGGCGGGGGCTGCCGCCGGCGTGAGCCCGGCTTTCACTACGGAGCGCCGGGGCCGACGTCCGCGGTGGTGAGCGGCCGGTTGGCGATGGCGGCCGTCGAATACTCGTCGGCGCCGACGTCGCGCAGGCTGCCGCGAGCCTGGCCGTCGATGTCGAGCGTGACCGGAGCGGTCGACAGGGTCGCCGCGTCGATCGCGGGGCTGCCCGCGGCGAGCCGCGAGACGCCGTCGCTGCCCTGCACGAGCTTCGGGTCGACCCGGCGGAAGGTGCCCGCCGGGATGTTGCCGTTCCCGGCCGAACCCCACAGGATGTTGCCGGACCAGGTGAAGTTGCCCGTGGTGCTCATCGTGACCAGGTCGCCGTTGCCGCCGACGAGGATGTTGTCGGAGATCGTGCAGTCGCGCGGTTCGATCGTCCGTTTGGTCTCGCCGGAAAGGGTGCCGCCGTTGTTCAGCAGCGTGTTGTGCGCGATGAGCACGCGGTCCGCCGCGTCGTTGCCGCGCCGTGATTCCTTCGATTCACCGGGGAAGTGGTCCCGGACGGAGCCGCTGCCGACGACCAGCGCGGTGCCGGACACCCCGGCGACGTAGTTGTTGACGATCTTGTGGTCGTTGCCGTAGATCCGGATGCCTTCCTTGCCGCCGAGGATGAAGTTGGATTCGACGACGGACTTGTTCCCGTGGCGCAGCACGATGCCGCCGAGGCTGTTCCGGATGGTGTTGTTGCGGATGAAGTTGCCCGACGACTTGACCGAGATCGCCTCCGGGTCCCCGTTCGCGCGTTCGAAGAGGTTGAACTCGATCTTGGCTCC
The DNA here is from genome assembly GCF_042797905.1 of Amycolatopsis sp. NPDC057786. Taxonomy (NCBI): domain Bacteria; kingdom Bacillati; phylum Actinomycetota; class Actinomycetes; order Pseudonocardiales; family Pseudonocardiaceae; genus Amycolatopsis; species Amycolatopsis sp. NPDC057786. The sequence continues at coordinate 17,606 of NZ_JBHVKW010000140.1, read as the reverse complement.
GGCGGTGGTCAGCGCGCGCGGGCTGACGCCGAGCCGGATCGGCTCGCCACCGTTGTCGCCGGGGAAGGTGTGGTCGGAGAAGTAGTTCCGGAAGACCTCGACGTCCGCCGCCATCTTGTCCTCGTCCGCGCCCTCGATGCAGAGCATGACGCCGAGCGTCGTCTTGTGATGGAAGTGGTTGCGGTCGATCTTGCTGTTGTCGGCGCGGACCATCACCCAGTGCAGGTCGGGGAGGTCGGCGAACTGGAGGTCGTTGCGGGTCAGCCGGATCCGCGAGCAGTTCGCCGGGATCTCCAGCGTGGTGCTCTGGCGGAACTTGAACCCGCTGATCGTCACGCCGGTGGAGTCGTCGAAGACGAAGCTCTGCTCACCGTTGAGCGTCACGCCGCCCCTGGACTGGGCGACGATCGTGATCGGCTGGTCTTTCGTGCCACGCCGTCCCTTGACGCTGATCGGTTTGCCCGTCGGCACGGTGTAGGTGCCGTTGTTCACGGTGATGACGGTACCGGGACCCGCCTTGTTGATCGCGTTCTGCAGTTCGGTCAGCGAACTGACGTTCAGGGCGCACAGCCCCTTCGGCTTGGCCGACGCCGTGCCCGCGGTGACCCAGGGGACGGTGATCAGCGCGGCGCCGAGGGTGGCGCCGCTGAGGAACCTTCTGCGATCCATGATGCCTCCGTGCTCAATCGGTGGGGAGGGTTTCGGCGGCGGGGCTTTCGTTGCTCAGGAACAGTTCGATCACCGGGACCGGGGTGTCCGGTTTCCGGATGGGGAGCTTGAGGGTGAGCGTGCCTTCCGGCTGCCCGCCCATCTGGGTGTTCTGCGCGGTCTGGCCGGGATCCGTGTGCACCTGCAGGATCTCGGAGGCATCGTCGAGCAGCTGGGCGTAACGCACCCGTCCGGCGAGCCCGGGCAGATGGACGTGGTTCATCGGCCAGCTGAAGAGGTGCAGGTAGAGCCGGTCGCCGCGCTGGGTGTAGCGGCCGTCGGCGGGTGCGGTGAACTCGGCGGGCCCGCAGCCGCGGATGGAGCGTTCGTGCCGGTCCATCCAGCGGCCGATTTCGCCGAGGACTTCGAGCGCTCGCGGGTCGATCTCACCACGGCCGTTCGGCCCGACGTTGAGCAGCAGGTTGCCGTCTTTGGACACGCCGTCGACCAGCATCCGGATCAGCAGTTCCGGGCTCTTGTAGTCGAGGTTGTCGCGGTCGTAACCCCAGCTGCCGTTCAGCGTCTGGCACGCCTCCCACACGACCGGGACACCGTCCCGGGTCATCGGGCCGGACGGCTGATACTGCTCCGGAGTGATGAAGTCACCAGGGATCCCGGTGCGGTCGTTGACCAGGATGCCGGGCTGGAGTTCGCGGACCAGCGCGAGCAGGCCGGGGGAGTCCCAGTCCTCCGGTCCTTTGCCGCCCCACCATTCCTTGCGGCCCTTGTAGGAGAAGTCGAAGAACAGGTAGTCGATCGTGCCGAAGCGGGTGAGCAGTTCGCGCACCTGGCCGTGCAGATAGAGCTGGTACTCGGCGATGTCGGCGTACTGGTGCGCCGCGATGTACTCGGCGTCGTCACGGCGGGGATGGGTGCCGTCGACGGGGAACGCGGGGTGGTGCCAGTCGATCAGAGAGTGGTAGAACCCGACCTTCAAGCCCTCTTCGCGGCAGGCGTCGACGAACGGGCCGAGCAGATCCTTGCCATATGGCGTGTTCGTCACCTTGAAGTCGGTGAGGTCGCTGTCCCACAAGCAGAAACCGTCGTGGTGCTTGGTGGTCAGCACGACGTAGGTCATCCCCGCGGCCTTCGCGGCGCGCGCCCAGGAACGCGGGTCGTACTTGTCCGGCTCGAAGTGGTCGAAGTACACCCGGTACTGCTCGTCGGTCAGCTTTTCGCGGTTCTGCACCCATTCGTGCCGGGCGGCGAGGGAATACAGTCCCCAGTGGACGAACATCCCGAACCGGTCGTGGGTGAACCAGGCGGTGGAACTCACTGCAGGATCGCTCCTTGCTTTCTTGGGTGACTCAGCCCTTGAGCGCGCCCGAGGCGAGGCCGCGGACGAACGAACGCTGGAAGAACAGGAACGCGGCGACCGACGGGAGCAGCGCCAGCAGCGAGGCGGCCATGATCACGCCGGGCGTGACGTCCGTGTCGATTCGCAGGGTCCGCAGGGCCAGCGGCAGGGTGTAGGTCGAAGCGTCGGTCGACACCAGCAACGGCAGCAGGTACTGGTCCCAGATCATCGTGAAGCCGAAGACGCCGATCACGCCGAGCGCGGGCTTGCACATCGGGAGGATGATCTGCGCGAAGATCCGCAGGTCGCCGGCCCCGTCGATCCGCGCGGCCTCTTCGAGTTCGCGCGGGACGTCCTTCATGAACTCGGTCATCACCAGGATCGAGAAGGCCCACGCGCCCAGCGGCACGATCATCCCGGCGAGGCTGCCGATCAGGTTCAGATGCACCACCGGCAGATCCGACAGGATCAGCGAAAGCGGGATGGCGAGGATCTCCTCCGGGAGCATCAGCGTCGCCAGGATCGCGACCAGCACGAAGGTCATGAACCGGAACTTCTTGCGTGCCAGCGCGTATCCGGCCAGCACCGAGATGACGACCTGCAGCAGCAGGCCGAAGCCGACCACCAGGAACGAGTTGAGGAGGTACATCCCCACGCCGAGGTCGAAGGCGATGCCGAAGTTGTCCAGGGTCGGGCTGGACGGGATGACGCTCAGCGCCGTCGGATCGGAGACGTTGTTGAACGCGCTGACCAGCAGTGCCAGCAGCGGTCCGGCGAACACCAGTAGCAGCAGGGCGTACAGGACGAACTTCAGGATCCGTCCGCCCGGCGATTTGACGGCGTCGAGGCCGAGTGCGGAATCGTTGGCCGCGGTCATGCGTCTCGCCTCCGTCGGAGCACCTGGACGAACAAGGTCAGCACGAGCGTCGCGAGGAACAGCAGGACCGCGCCCGCCGCGCCGACGCCCAGCCGGTTCTGTTCCAGGCCGAGTTTGTAGATCAGGGTCATCGCCACTTCCGTCGAGCCGTTCGGCCCGCCGTTGGTCAGCAGGAACACCTCGGTGAACACCCGCAGGCCGCGGATCGCCGCGAGGACGAACAGGATCGAGAACACCGACCGCAGGCCCGGCAGCGTCACGTGGAGGATCTTGCGCCAGCGCGAGGCACCGTCCACAGTGGCCGCTTCGTAGAGCCCGCGGTCGATGCCGGCCAGGCCGGCGAGGAAGATCATCATGTCGTACGGGGCACCGCGCCAGATCCCGGTGATGATGACCGAGACCATCGAGCTGCCGGGATCGTTGATGAAGCCCGACGGGCCCATCCCGACCAGGCCGAGGATGGAGTTCAGCATCCCGTCCTCGGTCGGGTGGTACATGATCCGCCAGAGTTCGGCGACCACCGCGATCGGCACGACCACCGGCAGGAACGCCGCCGACCGCAGGAACTTCAGCCGCTTGCTCTGGCCCTCCATCAGCAGGGCGAGCGCGAGACCGATGATCATCGATCCCGCGGTCTGCCCGACCGCGATCACGACGGTGTGCCAGATCGCGGAGTGGAACGCCTCGTCACCGAGGACGGTGCTGTAGTTCTGCCCGCCGACCCACGTGTTGCCCAGATACGGCTGGACGTCCTGGAAGGACATCGTCACCGCGGTGAACATCGGGATGAACTTGAAGTACACGAACAGGATCAGGGCGGGCGCCAGGAACAGCCACGGCGTCCACCACTTCCCGTCGCGGTCGCTGCGCCTGCGGGCCTTCGGCGCGGGCGTCCGCTTGACGGCGGGACGGTCCGCGCCGACGGCCGCCGGCTTGGCGTGATCTACGGTCATGACGCGCTGATCCCCTGTTGCTGCAACGTCGCGGTGAGCTTGGTGTCGAGTTTGGACAGTTCCGCCTTGAGGTCGAGCTTGCAGTCGGCGACGAGCGCGCTGATCGTGTCGGCGGTGTCCTGGCGGACCGGCGTCCAGTTCGGGATGGACGGCGTGTAGTGACCGGACTTGGCGTAGATCTCGGCGTAGGTCTTCCAGCGCGGGTCAGGGCGGACCTGGGCGATGTCGACGTTCTTGTTCACCGGAAGTTGCACGATGAAGGCGGTCTCGCCCTCCATACCGATCTTCTGGCCTTCAGCCGAGATCGCGAAGTCACCGAAGGCGTCCTGTCCGGCCTGGTTCGGCGAACCGGCCATCAGGTAGATCGACGCGCCCTCGGCGAGGACGTCGGCGTTCTTGGCGCCCTTCGGCATCGGGACGACCTCGTACTTGTCCTTGCCGAGCGCCTTGTCGAACCGCGGCAACAGGTACGGACCCACGACGTACATGCCGGCCTTGCCCGCTTCGAAGGTCTCGTTGGTCGCGGGGGTCGGCATGGTGACCGAACCGGGCTGGATGACGTTGTCCTTGCAGCCGAGGTCGCGGAACCACTGCACCGCGGCCACGGATTCGGGCGTGCTCATCGCGGGCTTGTACTTGCCGCCCCCGGTCTCCGAGATGAAGTCGCCGCCGGCGGCCCAGAGGAAGTTCGAGAAGTACCAGGAGGCGTAACCCCGCTTGGTCGACAGCGTCGCGTTCAGGCCCGCGGTGTCGGCCTTGCCGTTGCCGTCGGGGTCGCCGGTGGTGAAGGCCTTGGCGAGGTCCGCCAGTTCGGCCCAGCTCTGCGGGACGCCCTTGCCGAGCTTCTCCCGCCAGTCCTTGCGGATCAGCAGCGCCGAGGCCTGTGCGCTGAAGGGCAGGCTGTACAGCTTGCCGTCCGCGGTCTGACTCGACTTCAGCGCCCGCTCGGTGAGCTCCGAGGCGTGCTTGATCTTGCCCTGCTCGACCTCGCGGAGAAGACCCTGGGTCTTCATCGTGCCCAGCTGTGTGAGGTCGTTCATCACGATGTCCGGCAGGTCGCGCTGGGCGGCACGCTGGGCCAGCTTCGTCTCGAAGTCGTCGAAGATCGCGGTGACCTGCACCTTGAACCCCGTGGCCTTCTCGAAGGCTTCCGCGAGCCGTTTGGTGGCCTGCTCACCGGCGCCGCCGGGGGTCGTCCGGGTCCACAGTTCCAAGGGGGCCTTGGTGTCCTGCGCGACGTTCGTTCCGGCGGGGCCTGCCGAGCAGCCCGAAAGGACCAGCGCTGAGACAGTGAGTCCCACGCCGATCCACCGCGATTTCCGCATCGCATCTCCTGTTCACTGTGGACCACGCTGTCTACTTCGCAGGGGACGGTAAGCGCTTTCCCGGGGTCCGGTCAATGGTCCGATGATTACGAATTTCAATCGGCCCGGTTTGCCTGTGCGCGGGACTCGTCACGCGTGGACCGGGTCAAGCATCCGATGTATGGTCGCCGCGGAGGTAGGAATGACCGAGCTGCGACACCGGCCGACGGCACTTCTCGTGATGGAGGAACGCCGCCGCGACGACGTTTATCCCGAGGCGGTGCTGAAGGAGATCGAAACACTGGTGGACCTGCGTGAGCCGCTCACCCGTGAGCGGCTGGCGGAGGCCCCGGCGGCACTGGAAGGCGTCGAAATCCTGCTGTCCGGCTGGGGTGCCCCGGTGCTGGACTCCGTCCTCTTGGGACACGCGCGGGACCTGCGGGCCGTACTCGTCGCCGCCGGCTCGGTCCGGCCGCTGACCACGCCCGAGTTCTGGGTGCGCGAGCTGCCGATCGTGTCGGCCGCGGCCGCCAACGCGGTCCCGGTCGCCGAGTTCACCCTCGCCCAGGTCCTCTTAGGACTCAAGCAGGTGCACCGGATCTCCCGGGAGATCCGCGAGCGGCGGGCCTATCCGCCGGATCCGAGGGTCGCGGGTGCCTACCGGTCCCGGGTCGGGCTGCTCGGCCTCGGCGAGATCGGTGCTCTCGTCGCGTCCCATTTGCGTGGTTTCGACGTGGACGTGCTCGCGAGCGACCCCGTCGTCGACCCGGCGACGGCGGAAAGTCTCGGCGTGCGGCTGGTGGGACTGGACGAACTGTTCGCCACGTGTCCCGTGGTCAGCCTGCACGCGCCGCTGCTCCCGGAGACCGAAGGGCTGGTCGACGGGAAGCTGGTGGCCAGGATGGGTATCGGCGCGACCTTGATCAACACCGCCCGCGGCGCCGTCGTCGACGAGTCGTCGGTCGTCCCCGTGCTGCGCGAGCGCCCCGATCTCACGGCGATCCTCGACGTCACCTGGCCCGAACCGCCCGAGCCGGACTCGCCGCTGTACACGTTGCCGAACGTGGTGCTCACCCCGCACCTGGCGGGCGCGCTGGGCGCCGAACGTGCCCGGATGGGCGAGCTCGTCGCGCGAGAACTGCGGCGGTTCTTGCTCGGGGAGCCGCTTCAGCACGTCGTCGCGCCGGACCGGGCACACTTGCGGGCGTGACGCTCGCCGTTCGGGAATCGGGTCCGGGGGCCGGAGTGCCCGTGGTCCTGCTGCACCCTTGGGCAGCGGATCGGGTACTGGGGCCGACTTCGATGCTCGGCTGGCCGGTCGCCGTGTGCTGGCCGTCGACCTGCCGGGACACGGCGACAGCGTCCGCGCCGAGAGGTATTCGCTCGCGGCGATGGCCGACGAAGTGGCCGATCTGCTGGGGGAACGGGCGCCCGGACCGCCGCACCGGAACTTGGCGCTCGCGGGCCCCGGATTGCCGGAAACGGACGACATCGCGCTCGTGCCGCGGGACCCGGTGACCGGGCGGTCGTGGCCGCACTCCGGCGCGGCCGACGTGGTGCCGGTCGCCGCCGAGGTGTGAATGTGGCTGGCTTTCGGCCACGACCCGGTGGCGGCCCCGATCTCCGGGGTGATGCCGACGGGTGTCCTGTCCTGCGCGACGATCCGCTGCCGGATGTCTTCCTGCATGCCTTGGCGCGGCTTCCGGCCGTTCGGCAGCCGTGGCTGCGGACGATCTACGACCGGGTGAGCGCCGCTCCCTGGGCCGGTCTCGTGGAGCTGGCTGTATAACGACCTATACCGCGCGCCTGTGGTCTTTTACCGGCAGTCGGCGACCCGCCACGTGGTGCTGGGGTTGAGTCGTCGCCGCTGAATGGCGACGGTCCGGGTGCCGGTATCTGTTCACCAGGGCTCCTGGTCTGTTGCCGCGAATCGGCGACGGGCAACAGATGGCGGCGGGATGGGCGGCTGCGCGGGATGGGCGGCTGCGCGGCATGGTCAGCGGCGCCGTCGCCGTACGTCGGCAACGCCGAGCGGCGGTGAGGTGAAGGTCCCCATCGCGACGCTGTGGTCTGTTGCCGCGATTTGGCGACGATCGCATCGGAGGAGCCGGACGCGGAGGCCACCTTGGATGGGTGGTCGAGAAACGGTGACGCTTCGGGTAACCACGGCCCGTTGCCGCTGAACGGCGACGAGCTGGAGGTGTCGAGGGGGGCGTGGGACCGGGATGCGCCGTGACCAGCCGTGGGTCGTCGCCGCGAATCGGCGACGGGCCACGGACCGCGGCGAGATCGGTCGGCTACGCGGCATGGTCAGCGGCGCCGTCGCCGTACGTCGGCAACGCCGAGCGGCGGTGAGGTGAAGGTCCCCATCGCGACGCTGTGGTCTGTTGCCGCGAATCGGCGACGATCGCATCGGAGGGGGCGTCACCTGCGGCGGGTGGCCGCGAATCGGCGACGCATTCGCCATGCCCACGGTCTGTTGCCGCGAATCGGCGACGGACCACAGATGACGGCACGATCGGCCGGCACCGCGACACGGCCACCGACGGCCCCGTCGCCGCGAAACGGCAGCGCCGAGCGGGCCCCAGGCCCGTTGCCGCGAAACGGCAACAGACCCAGGGTCACGCCAGCGGTCAAGTCACCAGTTCCGCACCGCGGGCGCGTATCCCACCGGCTTGTCCCCGACCTTCACACCGGGGCTGATCACCCAGTTCTGGTACTCCGGCGTGAACATCCGGTACACCGACTCCGGCGGCACGGCACTGGCCTCGTCGAGGAGCGACCGCAGGTCCGGTGGCAGGGTGAAGTCCAGTGCGGCCATGCTCTTGCCCAGCTGGTCCGCGCTGCTCGCCCCGACGATCGCGGCCGCGACGCCGGGCTGGGTCGCGACCCAGTTGATCGCGACTTGGGCCATCGTGACGCCGAGTTCGTCCGCGACCTTTTCCAGTGGTTTCAGCAGTGCCCAGTCGCGGTCCGTCCACGATTTCCCGGCGTTTCCGGGATCGCTCAGCCTTCCGTCACCGGACGGCGTCTCGCCGGTCTGGCGGTACTTGCCGGTGAGGAATCCGCCCGCCAGCGGGCTCCACGCGGTGATGCCGAGCCCGAGATGCCTGCCCATCGGCACGTGTTCGGTCTCGATCGTCCGTTCCACGAGCGAGTAGGGCAGCTGGAGGTTGACGGCCGGGGTGAGCGCGTTCGCCTCGGCGAAGCTCTGCGCTCGCGCGGCGTACCAGGCGGGCACGTCGGAGAGCCCGGCGTAGCGGATCTTTCCCGCGCGCACCAGGTCGTCGAACGTACGCATCACCTCTTCCACCGGGGTGACGCGGTCCCAGGTGTGGAGCAGGAAGAGGTCGACGTGGTCGGTGCCCAGCCGCCGCAACGACGCTTCCAGCGCGCGGATCAGATGTTTGCGGCCGTTGCCGCCCGCGTTCGGGTCGCCGGGGTCGACGCTGTTGGTGTACTTGGTGGTGAGCACGACCCGGTCGCGCACCTTCGCCTCGGCGATGAGACGGCCGAGGATGGTCTCGCTTTCACCCGCGGTGTAGAAGTCCGCGGTGTCGATGAAGTTCCCGCCCGCCTCCAGGTACTTGCGGAAGATCGGGCGGACCTCGTCCTCGGACTTCCCGTACGCGGCGTGGAAACCACCGGTGCCGAAGTTCATCGTTCCGAGCGCGATCCGGCTGACGCGCAGTCCGGAACGGCCGAGCAGGTAGTACTGATCCAGTGTCATGGGAGCGTCTCCTCAGTGGTGTCCGGTGTTGGCGGGAACGACGAAGTTCACCGTCTTCTGATCGAGGATCTTGTGCGTCGGGTCGGCGAGACCGATCCACACCTTGTGCGGTCCCGCGGGCAGTGACTGGATGATCAGCGGTTCCCCGCTGCCGTCCGCCCAGTGCCACGCCGCGTCGTCGACGGTCACGTGGATGTGGCCGATCCGCGGCGAGACGTCCAGGGCCGCCGGGCCGTAGACCGGGACGATCCGGAGGTTCTCCGTCCGGTACCGCAGTACGACCAGGCCCATCGCGAGCTGCTCGGGCAACGGCTCGTCCACGACCAGCGACGGCGGCGGCTGGGACGGCAGCGGCACCACGGGAGCGGGTGACCAGCCGGCGGCGGCCGCGGTGGCCGGGGGAGTGGTCACCGGCGGAGCGGGTGGGGGTGCACTACAGGCGGCGGTGAGCAGAACGGCGGCGGCGAGAGCGGCTTTCCCAAGTGCGGGCATGAATTTCACGCTAGGACGGCCGAAGGGGCCGCGGCGCCCGTCGGACGACGTCATCGGTGTAAGTCGCCGTGACACTTTCCGGTGATCACCAGGTGAACCGGCCGGATCCGGGGAACACGGGGGCATCGACGGAAAGGGAGAGCACGATGAAGACTCGAATCGCCACACTGGCGGCCGCGGTCACGTTCTTGGGCGCCGTCACCGCCTCACCCGCCAGCGCGGATCCGGTGCCCGGCAGCCCGAACCAGTTCTACGCGTCGTGCGCGGTCGATCTCTTGGGCGTGCCGGTTGCCTGCTTCGAGACCGACGAAGCGCACGCGACGCATATCTGTCAGTACGTGCTCACGGCCTTCGGGCTCGGTCTCGACTGCATCCAGCGCTGAATCCGGTCAGGTGCCGAGCCAGCCGGGGTTGGCGGCCGCCCACTCGGGAAGCCGATGCCGGATCGCGCCGGACTCGGCGATCGCGTGCACCAGTCCACTTCGGACAGAGGGGAGGTCGACGGACGAGCCGTCCCGCCACAGCAGGAGATGCCGCGTCCTCAGTGGCACACCCCGCAGCGCCACCACCGGGCCTGGGATCGTGGAACCGGAATCGAGGGTGCGGCCCGGCGCCACCGCGCGTGGCTCGTGCCGGATAGTCTGCCGCAACGCAGTCGGATCCAGCTTCCGCACGGTGATCGCGCCGAGGCCGGCGCGGGCGCACTGGTCGGTCAGGTGCTCGGGGAACTCGTCGTCGCCCTCCGGCGTCAGCCAGACCGAGCCGTCGAGCTCGGAAAGGGACACCTCGCCGCGTCCGGCGGCGGGATGGTCCGGGGACATGACCACGAAGACCGGTTCCGTGCCGACGGGAAGCAGGTGGACGCCGTCGGGCGTAACGATCTCGTGCCCCGGGTGATCCACGTACAACGCCAATTCCACCGTGCCGTCGAGCAGTGCCGAGAACAACGCCGTCCGGCTGGTCATCGCCAGCAGCTCGACGGGACGATCAGGGGCCGCCGCGGCGACCACGCCGCTCAGCGTCTCGGCGAAGATGGTCGGAAGCGCGCCGATCCGGAGCAGGCCCTCGGAAGGCACGCTCTGGAACCGGCGCACCGCCAGTTCGAGGTCGTCCGCCGCGGCCAGTACCCGGCGCGCGTGGTTCAGCAGCACCTCGCCCAGCGCGGTGGGCCGCACGCCATGCCGGTCGCGTTCGAACACCGTCCGTTCCAGCGCACGCTCGACCCGGTGGAGCTGCGCGCTCAACGCGGGCTGGGAGAGCCCGAGCGCGGTCGCGGCGTTCGCGATGCTGCCCGCCGACGCGATCGCGTCGAGGAGGCGCAGATGCCGGACATCGATCTCCGCCGGCCAGGTGTGGCCGTCCCCGGGACCGATCAGGGGGCTGATCACAGGTCGTCCTCGCTGATGAGCGAACGGAGTTTGTGCAGGGCGCGATGCTGGGCGACCCGGACAAGGCCGGGGCTCACCCGGAGGACCGCGCCTGCCTCGGGCGCCGTCATGCCGACCGTGATCCGCAGCCGGAGGATCTCCTGCTGGATACCGGGCAGGGTGCTCATCAGCCGCGTCAACCGGTCGTGGCCGTCGGCGGCCAGCGCCCGCCACTCGGGTTCGTTGGGTTCGGGTGTCGCGCGTTCGGGCGGATCGGGCGTGGGCTCCGACCTGTCCCGCGCCCGCCGCCGGAATGCCGCGGCGACCTTCTTAGCCGCGATTCCGAGGACGGCGGTGAGAAAGGAGCCGCCGGTGGTCCGCGCGGTGGGCAACGCGGTGAGCACGGCGAGACAGGTCTCCTGCGCGACGTCGTCCGCGTCCGTTCGGTCCATCCGGCTCCGGCAGTAGTCCGCGACCACCGGCCGGACGATGGTCATCAGCTCGTTCGTCGCCGCGGGGTCGCCGCGGCGGGCGCGGGGGACGAGGGCTTCGAGATCCGCCGTCAGCGCGCCGTCGTCAGAGGGAGGATCCGCCCCCGGCGAGGTGAGGTCGCCGGGGGCGGTCCAGGTCAGGCGAGTTCCCAAAGCGCGGGCACGTTCGGCGGTTCCCAGCCGGGCATGGAGGTGTGCGGCTGGATGACCCGGTAGTTGCTGCCGCCGTAGCTGGCGGTCGCGCCGGAGCCGTAGTACGTGTACGGCGCCCAGGTGCCGCCCGGCGGGTTCGAGGTCGTCGGGCTGGTCGGGGTGGTGGGCGTGGTCGGCGTCGTGGTGGTGCTGGACGGCGGGTTGCCGTTGACCGTCAGACGCAGGTTGTAGACGCTCAGGATCTCCGAAATCGGCTGGAAGTAGATGGTGCCGCCGGAGGTGCAGTTGCCGGAGCCACCGGAGGTGACGCCCTGCGCCTGGTCGCCGGTGAGCCACGAACCGCCGGAGTCACCGGGTTCGGCGCAGGCGTTGGTCCGGGTCAGGCCCGTGATGGTGCCCTCGGGGTAGGTGACCGAAGTGTTCTTCTGCAGGATGGTGCCGCAGCGCCAGCCGGTGGTGGAGCCGGAGCGGCATACCGAGGAGTTGACCGGGGCCTCGGTCGAACCGGCGACCGGCACGGTGCCGGGGTAGCGGTTCACCAGCGGGCGCGGGGTATTGCCGGCGTCGGCGCGGACCCAGGCGTAGTCGTTGCCGGGGAAGCTGGAGCCGGCGACGGTCCCGCTCGGGTTCGAGGTGCGCGTCCCGGTCCTGCCGCAGTGGCCCGCGGTCACGAAGCCGCCGTCGACGGCGAAACCGATGGAGCAGCGACCCGAGCCGAAGGTGTAGGCGTTGCCGCCGATGATGTCGATCAGCGCACGCGGCTGTTCGGTGCTGGCCTCGATCCGGACCAGGTCGGACGGCACGCCGGCTTCGGCGGCCCACGACTTCGCGGCGCCTTCGCCACCGGCGTTGGCGAGTACGACGATCGAGTTGGTGGTGACGTCGGTGAACCAGCCAGGCACGGTCTTCGGTGCTTTGGCGGACTTGGCGTCGAGCCGCAGCTTCGCCGCGTCGAGATCGGCGGCACTGCGAGCGACCGTCTTCGGGGTGGCGCCCGCGGCACGCACCAGGTCGCCGACGGCGGCGTCGGTGACCGCGACGGTCAGCGTGGTCCCGGAGCCGTCGAGCCACGAGCCGGCGTACGACGTGCCGAGCTGCTTCTTCAGCGTGTTGTCGGCGACCGCGGCGCGCTGTTCGCTCGCGAGCCGGAGTTTGGCCTGTTCCGGGCTGATCTTCAGGTCGCGGGCCATCGCGGCCAGCATCTCGGACTGGGACTGGTCGCCGGTGGTGGCCTGCTGGCCGGCGCTCGCGTTGGGGGTGAGGGCGATGGCGGTGACCAGGCCTGCCCCGGCTATGGCCGCGGCTGTGGCGGCTAAGATCTTTCTGTTCATTTCAACGCTTTCCTCGAACGGGCGGGGGAGGGGGATTCGTCCCCGACCGTACGAGGCGGATCACGCAACTGGTACATACCATTTGGGTCATATCGCCCGGCCGGAACGTGGGGTGATATGGCGGTGGTCCGTGCTGATCCGGATCGTGCTTCCGTTGCGGTGCAACGGTTCAGCTGTTGCGTGCGGAATTACGGCGCCGATGTGCGACGCGCATCGCCGCAGTGTCCACTGTCGTCAATACCGTACTTTTGAGGGGTAGGGCAAAGAGAACGCCGGAAGTTCTCACAGTGTGGGGAAGTGCCCGTCATGCCGGAGGGGGCGACGGCACGACGGGCACTGGCCTCAGTGGCCGGTGCAGCGGTAGCTCGTGGCCACCGCGGGATCACCGTGGCCGCGGTATCGCGAGACCTGCGGATACGGGCAGAGATCGCGGGTGACGGTCTTGTCGCCGTTCGCCGCGGGCAGGGTCGACGGTGCCTTGCCGCGTTCGACCCAGTCGACGAGCGCGCCCAGCGCGTTCGTCGGCGCGGCGCCCGCGCCGCCGGAGCAGTGCGCGACACCCGGCGCGAGGAACAGCCGGTAGAAGTCGTTCACCCGCTTCGGGCCGCCCATCTCGCGCTCGACCTCGCGGCGGTACTGCAGCGTGCCGCCCGGCGGGATCAGCTGATCGTCGGAGCCGACGAAGGTGATCAGCTTGCCACCGGCCCGGCGGAACGCCGACAGATCGCGGTCCGAGGTCCCGATGACGTCGTCGTACTCCCGCACCGACTGGCGGAACAGGTCGGCGAACTGGTGATAGGTGATCTTCTCGGTGTCGAATCCGGGCTGCTTCTTCAAGAACGTCTGAACCCAGCCCACGGCCACCGGGAAACCGGGCGCGTTCGTCACCGGGCCGAAATCCGCGCCCTTGGGGAGCCCCGCCCAGAGCCGTCGGCCGTGCTCGTCGGCCGGCCCGGCCCAGATCTTGCGGACGACTTCGGCGTCCGCCGCGGTGACGGTGGCTTCCTTGTCGCCGCAGAGCACCTTCGTGCCGATCAGCGATCTGGGGTCATAACTGCATTCGTCGGGCCGGTCCACGATTCCGTTGGTGACGCCGTCCCGGTCGTCGCAAGCCTTGATCGCGGCCTGCTGGAAGGCGGTGAAGACGCAGGTCGCAGGGAAGGTCTTCTCCTGGTTCATCACGACTCGCGGCCACAGGGTCGCGACCGCGAACTCCGCCCAGTGCACGGCGGGCGCGTTCGCGAGGACGCCGTCGAAGTCTCCCGGGTACCGCTGAGCTTCGGAGTAGCCCTGACGGCCTCCAGTCGAGCATCCGTTCCAGTACGAGTAGCCGACTTCCCGCTGGTAGAACTTCTGCGTCACCTCTTTCCCGACGAGGGCGGCTTCGTGCACGGAACGGGTCGCGAAGTTCGTCACCAGGGTCTTGTCGATCTCGCCCTGGGGAGTGAGCGCCCACGAGGTGTCGAGGAAGGTCAGGGGGACACCGGCGTCGGTCGTCACGCCGCTGTAGCCGTCCTTGACGGCCTGGACCAGCGGGGCGCCGAAGTCACCGGCGGTGTAGGCGCTGCCGCCGACCGCCTGGAGCCTGCCGGTCCACCCGGTCCGGGGCAGCGCGACGGCCACCTTGACGTGGTCGCCCGCCGTGCCGTGGGTCAGCGTGACGGTGATTTCGCAGTACGCGGGCACGTCCGTGATCGCGGCGGGGGCCGAGAACGGGGTGGGCGGGAACGTGACGGTCCCGCCGGGTTTCGGCTCGGCCTGGACGGATTCGATCCGCGCGCCTTCGGGCGCCGAGACGGGGACCGCCGCGCACGACGTCGCCGCCTGGGCCGGCGCCGTCTGCGTGACCGAGGTCAGCACCAGCGGCAGCAGGGCGGCCAGCGGTGCCGCCGCGAGGAACAACTTCTTACGTCTGATCACTTCGCCGAAGCTAGGCCGATCGTGTCGACACGCCGTCTACATCCTGTGGACGCCGCCGGGGAGTCCTAATGGGACCGTTTGGGTATCGTCGGACGGGCGGCCGCCCACGGCCGACGGGAGGAATGCCGCACCATGCCGCTTTTCGGACGGGAAGCCGAGCTGAAGGACCTGGCCGAGCTCGTCGACGGCCCCGCCGCGGGCTGCGGTGGTGTCCTGATCCAGGGCGAACCGGGCATCGGCAAATCCGCCGTCGTGGCGGAGGCGGTGGCCGCGGCGACGGTCGGGGGCCTGCGGGTGTTGCGCACGACCGGCGTCGAGGCCGAACGGAACTTCGCGTACGCCGCCCTGCACCAGTTGCTCCATCCGGTCCGCGCCGGTGCCGACAACCTGCCCGCGCCGCAGCGTTCCGCGCTTTGGGCGGCGCTGGGGCTCGCCGAAGCACACGAGCCCAACGCGTACCTGGTCGGGCTCGCCGCGCTGACGCTGCTGTCGGACGAAGCGGCGGCCAAGCCGTTGCTCGTCGTCGCCGAGGACGTCCACTGGATGGACCGCGAGAGCGCCGACGCGCTCGCGTTCGTCGCCAGGCGGATCGAGACGGAGCCGATCGTGCTGGTCGCGACCGTCCGGGATGGTGAGCCGTCGCCGCTGCGTGACGCGGGACTGTCCTCAATGGACTTGGAGCGTCTTCCCGGCGACGTGGCGGCCGAATTGCTCGACTCCGTCGCCCCCGGTCTTTCCTCGCCCGTCCGGTCCCGGGTGCTCGCGGAGGCGGCCGGGAACCCGCTGGCCCTGACAGAGCTGCCATCGGCTGTGACCGAGGCGCCCGAACCCGTGCTGCCGCTGACCGAACGGCTCGAGCGAACGTTCGGGGCCCGGTTCACCGCGCTGCCCGAACCGGCCCGCACGACCTTGCTGGTCGCCGCGCTCGACGAGACCGGCTCGCTCGCCGAGACGCTCGCGGCGGCGGGCGCGTTGCTGGGCGAGGACGTCGAGCCGTCGGCGCTGGCACCGGCCGCCGAGTCCCGGCTGATCGACCTCGAAGGCCGGGCGGTCTCGTTCCGGCATCCGTTGATGCGCTCGGCGATCCCGGCTTCGGTGCCGTCGGAGGAACGGCGCCGCGCGCACCTGAGCCTCGCCGAGGTCTTCCGTAGGCAGCCGGATCGCAGCGCCTGGCATCGGGCGGCCGCCGCGACCGGTGCCGACGAGGACGTGGCCCGCGAACTGGAGCACGCCGCCGATCGCGCCCGGCAGCGCGGCGGAGCGACGGCCGCCGTCGCCGCGCTCGAACAAGCGGCGCTGATGAGCGCCGATCCGGAACGGCGGGCGGACCGATTGCTGCGCGCGGCCGAGCTGGCCGTCGAATCCGGCGGCCGCGAGACGGCGGAACGGCTCGTCCGGGACGCACGCGCGGGAGAGCTGACGCCGCGGCAACGAGCGACGGCGAGCTGGTTGCTCAGCGGGTTCGAGGACGGCGTCCGTGAAGACCTGTCGCGGATCGGGGAACTGGCGCGGCTGGCCGAATCGGTCGCGGAGGACGGGCAGCCGGATCCGGCGATGCGCGTCCTGTGGGGCGCCGCCATGCGCTGCTTCTGGGCCGAACCCGGCGAGGACACGCGGCGCACGCTGCTGTCCGTCGTGGACCGCCTCCCGGTCGAGAACTCGGACCCGCGCCTGGTCGCCGTCGCCGCGTATGTGGCGCCGTTCGACCGGGCCGGATCGGTGCTCGGCGAGCTGCGTGAACTGGCCGCCGGCACCGGCGCCGATCCCGAGGCCGACCGGTTCCTCGGCAGCGCGTCGCTGCAGGTCGGCGCGGTCGATCTGGCGGCCCGGTTCTCGGCGGCCGCGGCGCCGGGGCTGCGGGCACAGGGCAGGCTGGGCCTGCTGCCGCGGGCACTGGCGGTCCAGGCGTGGAGCCGGGTGCGGCTCGGTGACCTCGCCGCGGCCGTGCCGGTCGCGGCGGAAGCGGCCAGATTCGCCAAGGAGACCGGGCAGCCGTTCATGTACGGCTTCGCCACCGCCGTCCAGGCCGAGATCGCCGCACTGCGGGGTGACCACAAACAGGCCAAGGCGCTGGCCGACGAGGCGGAGCGGACCGCGCTCGCCGCCGGTGCCCGGCCGGTACTGGCGACCGTGCAGCTCGCCAGGGGCATCGCCGCGTCGAGTGAGGGGCGCTTCGACGACGCGTTCGCCGATCTGCGGCGACTGTTCGACCCTGCCGATCCCGCCTTCCAGCAGGCGTTGCGCGTGTACTTCGTCGCGGAACTCACCGAGGTCGCGGTCCGCGCGGGCCAGGTCGACGCACTGCGCGAGATCGTCGCGGAGATGGAACAGCTCGCGCTGAAGACCCCTGCGCCCGCGTTGCACATCGGCTTGCGCTTCGCTCGCGCAGTGCTCGAACCGAGTGACGAACTCTTCGAGACCGCGCTGGGGGCGGAGCTGGACGGCTGGCCCGCCGAACGCGGGCGGCTGCACCTGGCCTACGGCGAATGGCTACGGCGGCAGCGGCGCGCCGTCGACTCGCGAGCGCATCTGCGCACCGCGCGGGAGACGTTCGACGCGCTCGGCATGACCGCGTGGGCCGAACGCGCGCGCCGTGAACTGCGGAGCGCGGGGGAGTCCAGCCCCAACCGTGGTCCCGACGCGCGGGAGAAGCTGACCCCCCACGAGCTGAGCATCGTGCAGCTGGCCGCGGAGGGCCTGACGAACCGGGAGATCGGGCAGCGGCTCTACCTGTCGCATCGGACGGTCGGCACGCATCTGCACCGGATCTTCCCCAAGCTCGGGGTGAGTTCGCGGGCGGAACTCAAGAAGGCCTTGGGCCTCGTGAGTGGTAAAGACGGTTAGAACCATGGGTGTCTCAGGTACCTACTGGCTTCCGGCTGAGGTTTGATTCGGGGCCTTCACGGACAGCTCTGGCCTGGCAGCCTGCAAAGGCCACGGCAGTACATGAAGGTCCCCTTCCTTGCGCCAGGCGCAAGGACTG
>NZ_JBHVKW010000139.1:0-18804 GCF_042797905.1 Amycolatopsis sp. NPDC057786 | reverse complement strand
CTCCTTCACTACCTTGAGGGTAGGGAAGGAGGCCTTCACGGACTTCCGGTTCGTGGCACGATGGCCGGATGACGAACTTCCGAAAGGGCCATGCCGCGTAGAGCGCCCGCGCGAGTCCGGCGAGAGCTGCGGCTTCGTCACCCGGCCGAATCCGGTGAGGGCTTCTCGCCCGCCCTCGCCGCCGAGCTCGCCCGGCTCGAACGTTCGCGGAACTATCTCGGGCCCGGCGCGATCCGGACCGCGCTCCGCCTCTGGCGAGAGTTCGTCGCGAACCCGTACCGGCGGCTTCGGGTCGACAGCGAAGGCTGCGGTGTCTGGGAGTGCTGCGGTGATCCCAGGCAGGCGAGGGAGATGCTCGAAGGCGTGCTTCTCGCTCTGCCGGCGAGACTCGCCAAGGAGTTTCGGAGGCACATCGATCTCGAACCCTGATCAGGAGAAGGTGACGACCTGCCGCACCGCGGCGCCCCGCCGCAGCCGGTCGAAGCCCGTGTTGATCTCCTCCAGTCCGATCCGGTGCGTCAGCAACGCCTCCACGGGCAGCAGCCCGGCCCGGTAAAGGGCGATGAAGCGGGGGATGTCGCGCCGGGGGACGCACGAGCCGAGGTAGCTGCCGCGCAGCGTCTTCTCCTCGGCCACCAGGCTTTGCGCGGGCAGCGCGAGTTCGGCGGAGGGGTCGGGAAGGCCGACGGTGACCGTGGTGCCACCGGGCCGGGTCGCCCGGTAGGCCTGGTGCAGGGCGGCGACCACGCCGGTGGTGTCGACGGCGTGATCGACACCGCCGTCGGTGAGTTCCTTGATCGCCTCGACGTCGCCGTCGAACGCGTGGGTGGCGCCGAGGGATACCGCCAGTTCACGCTTTTCGGCCACGAGGTCCACAGCCACCAGGGTCGCCGCGCCGGCGGCTTTCGCGGCGAGGAGCGCGGCGAGGCCGACGCCACCGAGACCGAACACGGCGACGCTGTCTCCCGGCCGTACATCGGTCGCGTTGAAGACGGCGCCGGCGCCGGTGAGCACCGCGCAGCCGAAGAGGGCCGCGACGTCGAACGGCAGTGTGTCGTCGACAGCGACCACCGAACGCGCCGAGACGACGATGTGCTCGGCGAACGCGGAGACGCCGAGGTGGTGCCCCGGCCGGTCGTCGGGGGAAGACCAGCGGGTACCGCCGCCGAGCAGGGTGCCGTTGCGGTTCGACTCGGCCGCCGGACCGCACAGGGCGGGCCGTCCGATGAGACAGGAGCGGCAATCGCCGCAGGAGGGCACGAACGACAACACGACATGCTCCCCCGCCGTGAAGCCGGTGCCCTGCCCGGCCTCGACCACCTCGCCCGCGGCCTCGTGTCCGAGGACCATCGGCAGCGGCCGGGGCCGCGAGCCGTCGATCACCGACAGATCCGAGTGGCACAGACCGGCGGCCCGCACCCGCACGAGCAGCTCGCCCGGCCCGGGCGGCTCCAGCGTCATCGTCTCGATCTTCAGCGGGCGGCCGACTTCACGGAGGACCGCGCCCCGGACCCGCATCACCGTTCGCTCCCGGCGGGGACGCAGGTGGTGACCTGGCGTTCGGACAGCAGCGGCACGGCCTCGCCGAGCACGATCCGCCGGAAGTGCTCCGACTCGCAGTGCGCGGTGAAGTCCTGTTCGGACTCGTACTCTTCGACGATCACCACCACTCCGTCCTCGGTTCCGGCGTGGACGGTGTAACTGAGACATCCGGGCTCATGCCGTGAGGCGGCGGCCATCGGCTCCAGCAGTTCGAGGACGCGGCCCCGGTGCGCGGTCACGTACCGGGCCACCACGACGAAACTCATTTTTCTCCTGCGCTCAGCTGGGACCGGGTCAACGACCACAGCCCCGAATCGGACGACGCGGCGCCCAGTGCGCCCATCGCGAGGGAATGCGCCACCCCGGACCGGTCGGTGACGAAACCGGCCGCCACGAACGGCGACATGACTTCGCGGGCCTGCGCCGACATCCAGGGGATGATCGGCGCGGGCATGAGCTCCACCAGGTCGGGGCGGCTGCGTTTCACCGCTTCCAGGCTGCGGTTCAGATTGGACCGGTCGGTGACGAACACCTTGTGCATCGTGAGCATCGACAACGTGCGCGCCCGTTCGATCGGGGCGACCCGGGTGCTGACCACCCCGGTCGCCCCGATCTCCTGGAGGAAGTCCACGCCTCCGCGATCGGTGGCGAGGCCGGGACAGGAATCGATGTTGACGAAGAGGACCTTCTCGAGTCCTGTCAGAACCGGCACGATCTTGGCCAGCTGCCCGACCGGGACCGCCGCGAGGATGCCGACGCGGGACGCCGAGTTCGCGAAGTCGCCCACCTTGGCGGTGCCGACCACCGACGCGCATACCGGGACGTCCGCGAACGCCGCCGTGATCCTCTCGTTCATACGGTCCACAGTGGTCGATCAGCTCGTGGAGTCAAGGGGGTTCGGCCCGAAGTCACTGGGCAGCCCGAGTTTGCCCGGGTTGAGCAGGCCCTGCGGATCGAGGGTCCGCTTCACGGCGACGAAGGTGTCGAAGCCCGTGCCGAGCGTGTCCGCGAGGTACGGTCCGCGAAGCAGACCGGAACCGTGGTGGTGGCTCAGCGCGGCGCCGTTGCGCACGAGCACGGCATTGGCCGCGTCCCACGCCGAGCGGTACCAGTGCCGCCGCTTCTCCGGCTCCACGTCGCCGCGCAGCGAGAAGTACAGGCAAGCGCCGTCGGTGTAGGCGTGGGACTGGTGCGCGGACGCGGCCAAGGTGCCGGGAACGGCCTTGATCGCGGCCACGACCTCGTCGTAGATCACGGGCAGCGCCGACCACGGGCCGGCCATCTCGAGGGTGTCGGCGACGAAACCCGGGCCGGGGGTGAATCCGTCGGCCGACTTGCCGACCAGCATCCGCTCGTCCAGCCAGCGCTCGAAGAGGGCCTCACCGTCCAGTTCGGACCCGGTCGCCGCGCAGACCTCTGAGCTGACGCGGAGCATCGCGTCGACCAGCACCGGGTCGCCTTCGTCGGCGATCAGCAGCAGGTTGGTGTCCGGCAGGCCGAAATGCGTTCCGCTCTCCAGCTTGTCGTAGAGCCGCATCGCGGCCGGGGTCGCGCCACGCTGCATGATCAGACGGCACGCCTCCAGGCCCTCGGCGAAGGTTTCGAAACCGTAGGCGACGGCTTTGGCGTAGCCGGGCAGCGGATGGGTGCGCAGCCGCACGGAGGTGATCACGCCGAGCGTGCCCTCCGAACCGACGAACAACTGGCGCAGGTCGGGGCCGGTGGCGGCGCGCGGGTAGTCGCCGAACCGGGCGAGCGTGCCGTCGGCCAGCACGACGTCGAGGCCGACCACCATGTCCTCGATCTTCCCGTAACGGGTGGAGAGCTGACCCGCGCCGCGGCAGGCCACCCAACCGCCCACAGTGGACAGTGCGAAGGCGGAAGGCCAGTGGCCCGTGGTGGCACCGTGCGTCTTCTGCAGCTCGGTTTCGAACAGGTCGCCGAACATCCCGGCCTGCACGTCGACGATCTGGGAGTCCGCGTCGAAGGACAGGATCCGGTTCAGCCCGCAGACGTCCAGCACCACCCCGCCGAAGACCGGGAGCGCCGCGCCGGTGACGTTGCTGCGCCCGGCGGACACGGTCAGCGGCACCCGGTGCTCACGGCACAACCGCACCACGGCCTGGACCTGCTCGACCGTGCTCACTTCGGCGATCACCGCGTCCGGCGTCGCGGGGTTTCCCGCGGTCTCGCCGATCATCGAACCGGCCCACCAGTCACGGGTGCGCAGCACGACCTCGTCGTGATCGGTGTGCACCGCGTCCGCGACGCCCCGCAGCGACTCGGTCAGCGCGGCGGGCACGGCGACGGTGGTCGTCTGCAACGAGGCCGCGCCTTGGCCGGGCGGGGTGCGGTCGCCCCAGCGCGGCGGCGTCGGCGCGCCGACCACGTACTTGCCCCGGTTGAACGGGTGGTCGATGGCCTGGCTGCTGATCATGCGTTGTCTCCCAACAGAATCGACTTCTCCCGGGCGACGTCCGCCCGATAGTCCTCCACTTGCGCGGCCACGGTTTCCGGCGGCAGTCCGAGTTCTGCGCCGAGCAGTTCGCCGACGAGCGGCGCGGCCTCGGCGGAGGCGTCCCTGGCGAACAACCGCAGCCGGGTGCGCCGGGACAGCACGTCGTCCACCGAACGCGCCATTTCCGACCTTGCCGCGAACACGACCTCGGCCTTGAGATGCGGCTGGCCGGGGACGAGCGGCTCGCCGAGCGCCGGGTCCTCGTCGACGAGTTCGCTCACGAAACGGGCTTCGGTGCCGTAGCGGCCGCCGAGATGCGCGGCGATCCCGCCGGTCGCCGCGGTGGCCTCGGCGTCGTATCCGGCGCCGCCGAGCAGAGGCAGGTTCTTGGTGCGGCAGCGGGCTTTCCGGTCCAGCAGGCCGAGCGCCTTGTCGACTACGAGCTCACCCATATGCCTGCTGGTGGTGAGTTTGCCGCCGGTCACGGTGACCATGCCCGAGGCGACGGTGATGTGGTGATCGCGCCGCATGTCGAGGGTGGTGCCCTCGGAACCGCCGACGAGCGGCCGCAGACCCGCGTAGCTGCCCAGCACGTCTTCGGGGCCGAGCTTGGTGTCGAAGGCGATCGTGGCGCCTTCGAGCAGGAACTCCATCTCGTCGCGGGTGCAGTGCACGTCGTCGGTCGGGCCGTCGTAGTCCGTGTCGGTGGTGCCGACGACGACCACATCACCCCAGCGGGTGCACGTCGCCCGCCTCGCCCGGCCCGGGATCGGGACAGTCACCGTGCAGTCGTTGCGGATCTTCGACCACGGCAGCACGATGTGGACGCCCTTCGCCGGGCGCACCTGAGGCCGATGGCCCGCGGAGGCCATGCCGTCGACGCTGTCGGCCCACACCCCGGTCGCGTTGACGACCACGCGGGCCCGGACGTCGATCCGCTGGCCGTCGGCTTCGACCGTCGCACCGGTCACCCGTCCGCCGGCGGTGCGGAGACCGGTCACCCCGGCGCCGTTGACGACGACCGCGCCGAGCCTGGCCGCGCTGCGCACGATCGCGAGGGTCAGCCGGGCGTCGTCGGCGCGGCTGTCGTAGTACATCAGCCCGCCGCGCAGATGGTCCGCGCGCAGCGTGGGGGCGTGCGCCAGCACCTCGTCGACCGTGAGCCGCTGGTGCAGTTTGCCGATCCGCCAGCCGCCCGCGAGGTCGTATGTCCACAAGAGACTCTCGAAGGCGCGGGCGATCCTGGCGTCGAAAACGCCGTCCTTCGCCAGGATGGGGAACAGGAAGGGCAGGCGCTGCACCAGATGCGGGGCGTTGCGGCGGAACCGCTGGCGCTCCAGCAGGGAATGCCGGACCAGATCGAGGTTGCCCTGCTCGATGTAGCGCAGCCCGCCGTGCACCATCTTGGACGATTTGGACGACGTCCCCGAGGCGAAGTCGTCCCGTTCGACCAGCGCGACCGACAGGCCGCGGGAGACGGCGTCCAGCGCGGTGTAGGCGCCGGTGATCCCGCCGCCGATCACGAGCAGGTCGAACTCGCCGGTGTCGAGTCCGGTCAGCGCGGTGCGACGGTCCAGCCGCAATAGCGCCGAAGGGGTCGCTCCCGCGACGACGGCGTTGGGCCGCCGGGACGGCAGTGTGAACATCGAAAAGCCTTTCCGATCAGAACAAGGGGTATTCACGACAGCGAAACGGCGAGCACGTCTTGCCAGCGCGCCCGCAGTTTCAGCCGGTCGGTTTCGGCCAGGCCGGGTTCGAAGATCCGGTCCGGGGGCCGGTGGGCCACCGCGTCGGCCAGCGACGGCCACAACCCGAGCCGTGTGCCGGCGAGATAGGCGGCGCCGCGCAGGCTGGCGGTCGCCGAATCCGCCACCCGCTCGATGGCGAGACCGGTGAAATCGGCCTGGCTCTGGAGCAACGCGTCGCTCGCGGCCAGACCGCCGCCCACCCGCAGATGCGTCATCGGCCGGTCCATGGTCGTCCGCAGGGCGTCGACGGTGTCGCTCACCGCGTGGGCGATCCCGTCGATCACCGCGCGTGCCAGGACTTCCCGTGTGGTGGCCAAGCTCAGCCCGGCCAGCACACCGCGCGCTTCGGGCCGGAGCACCGGCGTGCGCATCCCGGCGAGTGTCGGCACGAACCAGGTCGCCTCGCCACTCGGCTGGGTCGCGGCGAGCGCGCTGATCTCGGCCGCCGAGGTGAACAGGCCGAGATCTTCGGTTAGCCAGCGCAAAGCGGAGCCGGTGGTCGAGGTGTAGGCCTCCAGGCTGAACCGGCTATGGCCGCGGCTGCGCCAGGCGACCAGGCACAGCACGCCGTCTAGTCCGCCCACCGCCTCGGGCGGTTCGTCACCGGCCAGCGCGCCGACGAACGTGCCGGTGCCGTGGACGCAGGTGCCCTGGCCCGGCGACAGCGCGCCGAGCGCGATCAGAGAGGCGTGCTGATCGCCCATGACCGCCGCGATCGGCACACGGATGCCGAGCAGTTCCGGGTCCGTGTAGCCGTAATCGCCGTCGTCGTCCTGGGGCGGCGGTGCCAGCTCGGCGGGAAAGCCGAGTGCTGCCAACCATTCCTGGTCCCACGCGTGCTCACGCAACCGAT
Source organism: Amycolatopsis sp. NPDC057786 (assembly GCF_042797905.1). Taxonomy (NCBI): domain Bacteria; kingdom Bacillati; phylum Actinomycetota; class Actinomycetes; order Pseudonocardiales; family Pseudonocardiaceae; genus Amycolatopsis; species Amycolatopsis sp. NPDC057786. The sequence goes on along the minus strand of NZ_JBHVKW010000139.1, from coordinate 12,203 downwards.
ATCCGCCGAACGCGACGGCGTTGGTCGCCGAGATCGTGAACCGCTCGCGACCGCTGAGATGCCACACCAGCCAGGTGTCGACGGAACCGAACAGCACGCGCTCCGCCGGGACGTCGAGCCGCTCGAGTTGCCGTGCCGCCCACAGGAACGGGGCGCGAGTCCCCACCGGACGCCCGGTCGACGGCCACAGGTACCGGTCCCACTCCGGAGCGAGCTGCGCCAGCTCCGCGGCGTAACGGCTGTCCTGCCACACCACGGCGGGGGCCAGCGGACGCCCGGTCTCCCGGTCCCACAGGACGGCCGTCGCCCGCTGGGTGCAGATCGACATGCCCTCGATCTCGACGCCGTTCTCGGCCGCCCACGCCACCGCTTGACGGGCGACGTCGAGGGTCCGGTCCAGCAGCTGCATGGCGTCCTGTTCGACCTGCGCCGGTTCGGGGTGGCTCACGTCGATGGAGGTGTAGAAGGAAGGCCCGCACCGGCCGTCCTCGCCGACGACGGCCGCCCTCGTGCCGGTGGAACCCTCGTCGACGGCCAGGATCCCGCGCCGCATCAGGCGCTCCCGAGCTTGAGGTCGATCGTCTCGTCGTCGGGGTCGATCCCGCTGCGGGTGGGGTCCCAGCGGACGATCAGGCACGAGACCAGGCCGAGGAACGGCACCACCGCGAGCAGGGCGATCGTCGGCCCCAGGCCCATCGCCTCCTTGATCTGCGGGAACACGTACAGCCCGATGACACTGCCGAAGCTGCCGAGCATCCCGGTCACCCCGGTGCCGAGCGTGCGGATGTCGCTGCGGTAGGACAGCGCCGCGATCGACTTGCCGTTCGCGCCCGGGCCCGCCGAGTGGAAGAAGATGAACAGGAACGGGAGCAGGAAGCCGACGGCGATGGGCAGCTTCCCGAAGCCCAGCCCCATCACCAGCAGGATGGCGAACGCGAACGCGTAACCGATGGCCGAACTCGTCCGGAGCCCGATCTTCCTGCCGACGTACGCCGACAGCGCGCCGCCGATGATCCCGGCGATGTTGAAGATCATCGAACCGAGGGTCGCGGTCTGGAACGCCTGCCCGAAGATCGCCAGGCTGATCACCGGGAGGTACCACCCGACGGCGAAGTACTGCATCGACTGCGTCAGCGAGATCGCCGTGGACAGGAAGGTCCGCGGCAGATACGGCTTGCGGAACAGCACGCCCGCGTGCCGGAACCCGATCTTCTGTTCCGTGGCGGGATCCGGCCCGCTGCTCGCTCCGGGGGTCACCTGGAAACCGTAGATCCGGCGGAGGCTGACCGCGGCCTCGGCGAGCCTGCCCTTGGCCGCGAGCCACGAGGGGCTCTCGACGAGGAACGCCAGTTGCAGGACCAGCAGCGCGATCGCGAAGACACCGGCCGAGCCGACGGACCACCGCCAGATCCCCACCCCGGCGTCGAGGTGGAAGAACACCAGCGTCAGCCCCAGGTTCACGGTGGTGGCGACGTACCAGACGGACTGCCAGAGGTTGAGCCGTCCGCGCAGTTTCGCGGGGGTGTACTCGGCCAGCATGGCCATGGCCACCGCGAAGTCGATGCCGTAGGCGACACCGACCAGGCCGCGGCCGAACCACACTTCGGCGAAGCCGCCAGCCGTCGCCGTCAGCACGGCTCCGATCGCCGCGATCGCCTTGGCGGCGATGAGCGGTTTGACCCGCCCGATGCGGGCGGCAAGCCAGCCGCCGATCGGGTTGAACAGGATGGCGACCGCGGGCGCGGTCGCGGTCAGCACGCCGACCTGGGTGGAGCTGAGACCGAGTTCCTTGATCATCGGCGACAGGCCCGCGCCGAGCGCGGCGTTGGAGTAGGCGTCCAGGAAAAGGCCGCCCAGCACGAGATACCACAGCAGATTCGCCTTGCGCGGCAGCCTCGAAAGGCTGTTGATCAGTGCTGCCACGTGGGAAACGTTCGAGATCGAGCCTGTCGGGCTGAGCGTCGATGAACTCATGGACCGCCAACTTTCTGCGCTGGCTGTCAGCGATCCGACACAAAAAAACAGACACGACGAAGACCGCTGACAGTGGCTCTTCGTCTGTGCCTGTCTGAAGGGAGAAGAGTAGATCCCGATCCGCGGCCCGTCAAGAAGCTGTCCTGTCCGGCCACAAAGGACACTCGAGCGCGAAGATCCACTACCCGGCGCTCATCGCCTCCCGGTCCGACACCGGAAGCCACTGCCGCTCCGGATCGAACGGCCGGTACGCGGCCCGGACGTGCTCGATCAGCAGCCGCAGCGTCGGATGCCGGTTCTCGAGCCGCCACAGCAGGGAGAACGGGTACACCGGCGTCGGGTCGACGAGCGGGATCTGGACGACGTCCGGATGCCGGGGCACGTGCATCTTCGCGCCGACGAAGCCCAGCCGGTCCTTCGACTCGCCGATCACCTCGATGTGGTGTTCGAGACCGAAGTTCGGGCCGTCGGTGTCGATCAGGATGCCGAACTCCGGGCACAGTTCCTGCCAGAATCCCGCCCATTCACCGGCCCGTGCGTTGTAGGGCATCCACGCCGTCGAACCGGCGAGTTCCGCCATCGCGACCCGGCGCCGCCGTGCGAGCGGATGCCGCCGTCCGACCAGCAGGTCCGCCGGTTCCAGATAGGCGGGAGTGCGGCCGAACGCGGGATCCGGCACGGTGCTGACCCTGGCGAAAGCGGCATCGACGGACTCGGGCAGCAGGGACCGGCGTACCGCGCCCAGCCCTGGCGTGACGAGCTCCAATTCGTCGTCGTGTTCGGCGTGGAACGCTCGGATGACCTCCATGGTCGCCAGTCGCGTGCCGAGGACGTCGACGCGCAGCGCCCGTCGCCTGCCGTGGAGGCGTTCGACGGCCTGGTCAGCGAGGCTGATCAGCGCACGGGCGTGCTGCAGGAACTCCTCGCCGTCTTCGGTCGGCTCGGCACCGCCGCGAGTCCGCGACAGCAGCCGTACCCCGAGATCCGACTCGAGTTTCGCGACGCGTTTGGAGATCGCCTGCTGGCTGACCTCCAGCCGGATCGCCGCCTCGCTGAAGTACCGGTCGTCGGCCACCGCGACGAATGCCCGCACCGCGCCAAGGTCCAGCTCCACTGTGCTCCTCGGTTGGTACACAAAGGACAGAAACGGTGTACGCGCTCGACGCTTATCCGGTCGCCGTCAGGTCGATGCTTCCTGGCGAGCTGCGCCGCAGCAACCTGAGCTGCCCGATCTCGGACACGTTCTTCATGAGTTCGGCGTTCACCCAGGCGACCGTGTGGGCGAAGGTCAGCCCGGCGTCTTCGCCCCACGGATAGGCGGACGGCGCGTCGAGGTCGGCGTCGGTCAAGCGAGCCAAGACGGCCAGCCACTCTTCGTGAAGACCACGAAGCCATTCGACGGTGGATTCTTCGCCGGGCCAGGTGATCTCCTCGCGCTCGCGCGGAGTCCGTCCGTTCGCGTGATCCAGCGCGACACTCCACCACCAGCCGATATGCCAGGTGAGCCAGGCGATCGTGGGGACCGGGACGGGATCGGGTTCGGTGTCGGCCCAGTCGGGAGTGCCGTCCGGCCGGATCGTCCAGCAAAGAGCCGACGGCTCCCAACGGAAATCCGCCGGTTCGAGGCAGGCGAGATGGTATTCGAACAACGACCAGGTCAGATCGAACTGCCAGCGCGACAGCTCGGCACGCGATGCGGACACCCGCGGATCCTTCCTCCGGGACAGGGCGGCCGCAACCGGTTTACGGTGCGAACATGAGTGCATCTGTCGCGCAGCTGAACGGCCGGACGGCGACCGTCGAGGAGCTGGCGCCGCTCGCCTTCGCCGGTTTCGCGCACTTCACGGCCATGCAGGTGCGTGACGGCCGTGCGCGCGGTCTCGACCTGCATCTGGACCGGCTCCGGGTCGCCTCGCTGGAGCTGTTCGGCGACGCCCTGCCCGACGACCGGATCCGTTCGTACGTGCGGAAGGCGATCGAGTCCGGCCCGGCGGATGTCTCCCTGACCGTGACGATCCACCAGCCGGGGGACCTCGAAGTCCTGGTGCGCACCCGGCCGCCGGCGTCCGGTCCGAAGGGGCCGCTGGCGCTGACGGCCGTGGACCACGAGCGTGCCCTCCCGGCCATCAAGCACACCGGCGAGATGGCGAAGTCGTACTTCCGGCGGCGGGCCATCGGCGAAGGGTTCGACGACGCGGTGTTCGTCGACCGCCGGGGAAGGCTGAGCGAGGCGACGATCTGGAACCTCGCGTTCTGGGACGGCGATACGGTCGTGTGGCCCGACGCCGACCTGTTGCGGGGAACGACGATGGGCATCGTCCAGCGGCGGCTGGGCGCACTCGGTGTGCCGCAACGGGTTCAGGAGGTCGCGCTCGCGGACCTGCCGGGGCTCGGCGGCGCGGTGGTCATGAACTCGTGGACGCCGGGGATCGCGGTGCGCCGGATCGGCGCGACACCACTGCTGTCCGCCCCGGCGTTCGTCGCGGCACTGCACCAGGCTTACGAAACAGAACCGCTCACGCGACCTTGAAAAGTTGCTTGACCGCGCTGCCACAGTGAATCTTCGTGACGGACCACGACGACAGAAACGATCTCCTCCGGCTGGCCGGGCTGGCGACTCCGATGGCGCTGCGGGTCGCCGTCACCCTCGGGCTGCCGGACCGGTTGTCCGGCGACGGCGCGGCCGCCGGTGACCTGGCGGCGGAACTCGGCCAAGCGCCGCTCGCGCTCGATCTGCTGCTGGGCCATCTGACCACCCTCGGCGTCCTCGAACGGACATCGGCCGGCTACCGCACCACCGGCTATGGGGCGAAGCTGCGTGCCGACGCCGGAAACGGGCTCGCCGGGCTCCTGGACATGAACGCCGCCGGCGGGCGGGGCGAGCTGGCGTTCGTCGAACTCGGCCACAGCATCGCCACCGGCCAGGCGGGGTACATCCGCCGCTACGGCAAGGACTTCTGGACCGATCTCGCCGAGCGGCCCCAGCTCCGGGAGACGTTCGACCGGCAGATGACCCAACGGTTCCTGACGCAGGTGCCGAGGATCGTCGCCGGGTTCGACTGGTCCCGGTTCGGCACGCTCGTCGACGTCGGCGGGGGTCACGGCAGCCTGCTCGCCGCGATCCTGGCGGCCAATCCCGTGATGCGCGGTCATCTCGTCGACCTCGCGCCCACCGCGGCGGCCGCGGAAAAGGAACTGCGCGCGCAGGGTCTCGAAGACCGGATCGAGGTGACCGCGGGCAGCTTCTTCGACCCGCTCCCGGCCGGTGCGGACGCCTACCTGCTCTCGGACATCCTCCACGACTGGGACGACGAGCACGCCCATCGCATCCTGGCCCGCTGCGCCGAGGCGGCCGGGCCCGGATGCCGGGTCCTCGTCATCGAGGCGGTCGGCGGGCTCGGGCCCAGACCGAGTGGGACCTGGTCATGCTCGTGCTCTACGGCGGTCGCGAGCGGCGTCTCGACGAGCTTCGCGAGCTCGCCGCCGCGCACGGGCTGGTCTTCGACTCCATCACCACGCTGACCGAGGAGCGAAGCCTGCTGGAGTTCCATCGCGAAGATATTCCTTGACAAGAATATTCTGCTGAGTGAATACTTCTGGGCATGGAGCAGATCGCAGCAGCACTGGGAGATGGAGCGAGGCAGCGCATCGTCGAGCTTCTCGCCGAGAGACCCCGGTCCGTCGGTGAGCTCGCCGAGCTGACCGGCCTGCGGCAGCCGCAGACCACCAAGCACCTGCAGACCCTCGCCCGCGCCGGCCTAGTGACGGTCTTCCCGCTGGGGCAGCGCCGGGTCTACGCGGTCGAAGCGGGCCCGCTGAAGGACTTCGAAGGGCGGCTGCGGGCGCTGATCGCGACCATCGAGGCGAACGAGGGCGAGCGAGATGTCCTCACGCGCTATCAGGCCGCGATCTCCGCGGACGCCGCGTCCGCGAAGCGGGACCGGTGGGCGGACGGGCGGGCGTTCTCGTTCGACCGCCTGCTCGCCGCGTCGCCGGACGACGTCTGGCGGCATTGGACCGAGCCCGCGCTGCTCGCGTCCTGGTGGGCGCCGCCTTCGATGACCGTCACCGACTGCGTCATCGAGCCCCGGGCCGGGGGACGAGCCGTGCTCGACTACCGCGACGCGGAAGGGCGGTATCGCTCCGCGGGCGAGGTCCGCGCGGCGACCGAACCCGAGCATCTCGAGTTCGACCTCTCGGTGCTGGACGCCAAGGGGGACACGTTCTTCACCGGGCACTACGACCTGAAGTTCACCGAGGCGCCGGGCGGGACCCGGCTCCGGCTCGACCTGCGCATCACCGAAACGACCGTCGAGGCGGTCCCCTTCATCGCCGGTATCGAAACCGGCTGGGGACAGGTGCTCGACAACCTCGCAGCTCAACTCACTCAGGAAAAGGACTGAACGACATGACGAACCCGACCGGCCGCCGCGTCACCGCGAACATCAGCCTCACCCTCGACGGCCACTGCAGCGGCCCCGGCGGCCCCGCCGACATGGGCGCGATCGTCTCGTACGCCACCACCGACGTCGCCCGCGCTCACCTCGCCCGCATTCACGAGAAGGCGACCACCGCGGTGCTCGGCAGGCTGAACGCCGAAGGCTTCCTCAGCTTCTGGCCCACCGTCGCCGCCGACGAAAACGCCGACCCGCGCGACCGCGCCTACGCGAAGTGGCTCAGCGACGCGGAAAAGGTGGTCTTCTCGACGACGCTGACCGAAGCGCCCTGGGAGCGCACCCGCGTCGTGAACGCCCCCGTCGCCGAGGTCATCGCCGACCTGAAGGCGGACGGGGAGGGCGACATCCTGGTCAACAGCAGCGCGAGCGTCATCAAGGCCTTGCTCGAGGACGACCTGATCGACCGGCTGTACCTGATGATCTGCCCCGAGATCACCGGCGGGGGGCGACGGCTGTTCGCCGACGGCCTGCCCGCGTCGAAGTGGACGCTCGCTTATCAGGAGGCCGGGGAGCTGGGGGAGATGGCGCTGGTCTACGACCGGGTGCGGTGATCCACGGCTCTCGTGAGTGGTTACGACGGTTCTAACCGTCCTGGCCACTCGCGAGACGCCTGCATCAACTATAAGACGGGTAAGTGGACTATAGTAGGGGTTCCAGTACAATAGTTCGGACTTGCCGGAATGTTTTCAGGGAGCGGGGACCGTGGACTTGAGCCGGCCGTTGATGACGGTCACCCCCACGCTCGATGGCGACGTCCTCGCCGTCCTCGCCGACCATGACGGCATCTTCACGACGGGACAGCTGCATCGCCTTTTGGTGCGGCATTCGGAGGAGGGGATTCGCAAAGTGCTGCGACGCCTGGTGAAGCAGGGTGTCGTGGTGTCCGGCAGGGTCGGCAATGCCTTCACGTACCGGCTCAACCGTGACCATCTCGCGGCGGAGCACATCATCGGGCTCGCCCAGATCCGGAGGACACTCCTGGAACGCATCGAGGACCGTCTGGAGTCGTGGGAGGTCCCGCCGGTGTACGCCGCGGTATTCGGCTCGGTGGCACGCGGCGAGATGACGGAGGACAGCGATCTGGACCTTCTGCTGATCCGGCCTGACGATGCCGACGATGACCGATGGGAAGCCCAGGTCCACGAATTGGCGGCCGAGGTGACCCGCTGGACCGGCAACGACACCCGTCCGCTGGAGTTCACCGAGGCCGAACTCGCCGAGCGTGCCTGCGACGAGGTCGTGCTGCGTGATGTGGCGCGAGACGGGCTCACCGTGGCCGGAAGCCGGGCTTGGCTGGCCAGTCATCTGCGAACGAGAAAAGGCTGACTTGAGAACCAGACAGTGCGACGCGAGCGTCCAGCGGGGGCGTCTGCACAAGGCGAACCAGTTCAGTGAGGCGGCGGACATGATTCGCGACCTCGCCGACGAGCACGAAGACATCGCCGACGCGTACGTGACCTTGTGTGTCCACGCCGGCATCGCCGCGTCCGATGTCATCTGCTGTGCCAGGCTGGGCGAACACGCGCAAGGTGAGAACCACGACGAAGCGATCGGCTTGCTCACGCGGGCGGACAGGGAAATCGCGAAGCACCTGAGAACGCTGCTCAAGCTGAAGACCAAGGCGGGTTACAGCCACACCCCCGCCACAGCGGATGAGTTCAAGCGCGCGGGCCGAGCGGCTCAGACGCTGGTCGAAACGGCTCGCCGGGTGGCCACCGCACGCTGATGGCACGGGACTCGAGCAGGATGGGTGGGCCCGGAGAGACTCGAACTCTCACTGGCACGGACCTAAACCGTGTGCCTCTGCCAATTGGGCTACGGGCCCCCAGTACTGCCCCGAAATCGTAGCGTGCGACACGATCGGCGTTTCTCGGCGTGGCCGGTGCCACCGCGAGGGGTGGCGTCCTCTAACGTGGGCTTCCAGCAAGTCCGTCGCGGCGAGGAGGACACGTGGCTCGCGATCCCGAGACCATCGAGCGTGAGATCGAGCAGGCCAGGAACGCGCTGGTCGCCACGCTCGACCAGCTGGGCACGAAGGCGAACCCCGCGAAGCTGGTGGATTCCGCGAAGACCGGTCTGCGCGCGAAGCTGGACGAGCCCAAGGTGAAGTACCCGCTCATCGGCGGGGCTGTGCTGATCGGCGTGCTGCTGATCCGCAAACTCCTGAAGTAGGTCTCAGGAGGTCTGAGCCGCCTTGGCGGGTGTCTTGGCGGGCTCGGACTTCTCCTTGGACTTCGCCTCGTCGACGGCCTTCGGGAGTTCCTTGCCCTGGGGCACCGGGGGCTTGCCGCCGGTCTTCTCCTTGGCTTTGCCGTTCGCCGGCGGAGGAACCTCGAGCGGTTCGATCTCCGGAAGCGTGAGCCTCGCCGTCATGTAGGCGGCCGTGAACTCGAGGGCGCTGCCGTTGAGCAGGTGCACCACCGTCGAATGTTCCGGCGGGGACAGTTTCTCGACCAGCTGGTCGGCCCGGTCCCGTGCCGCGATGATGCCCGGCGCGCGGCCGGTCAGTTCCTTGCCGGAGCCGCTGACCGTTATCTTCCAGTCGTCGTCCTCCTGGACGTACGACGCGGTGATCGGTTCGGTCATCCGCCTCACCCCTCTCCTCGCGAGCAAGCGTCACTCAATGGACTCCGTCACGCCGCCGTCATGACGCCACTTTCGGGTGGTGGCGCCCCCTCCTGACGGAGGTCGCGACTGTCCATCAGACTTTCTACAGTGTCATCGATACAGTAGGACAACTCTGTGTCACAAGACACTGGCGGCAATGTGCTCTGAGTGACGACCGAATGGCCTAATGCACGAGCATCTTCACAGTCGTTTCAGCGGGCCCGCGCGGACAGGCCTGACCAGAGGACGTCCATGGCGTATCCGGTCGCCGTTTCGGGGCTGACGTCCTCGTGGCGTTCGCACCAGATGGCGAGCCTCTCGCACGCGCCGACGACGAACTCCGCGGACGCCTCGGCGCGGAGGTCGTCCCCCGCGTCGAAGTAGTCACCCATCAGTGCGGCGATCAGGTCGGTCTGCTGGCGCCGGGTCTGCTCGATCTCGTCCGCGGCGCCGGTCCCGATCAGCGCCATCTCGTGGCGGAGCAGTGACCAGGCCTGCCGTCGTTCCCTGATGAAGACGAAAAAGGCGAGCAGGCCGCGACGCAGCGCGTCCTCGGCGGACGTCGCGCCGACAGTCGCCTGTTCGGTGACCTCGCGCAACGCCGCTCGCGACTGCTGGATGCAGGCCAGCAGTAGCCCCTCTTTCGAGTTGAAGTACTCGTAGAGCATCGGCTTGGAGACCCCGACGCGTTCCGCGATGTCGTCCATCGACGCCGCGCTGTAGCCGCGTTCGGCGAAGACTTCTTCAGCGATCTCGATCATCTGCCGCATTCGCTCTGCTTTTGGCATGCGTTTGCGCTTCGCCGTCGTCACCACAACACTCTACCGAAGGTAACCTACTTCGAGTAAGGTGAACTCCCGGTAACAGGTAAATCGAACGAGAGGTCGGGGTCATGGGCAACCGCACCGAGACCGGTGTCGTCATCGTCGGAACCGGCTTCTCCGGGTTGGGCATGGCCATTCAGCTGCGCAAAGAGGGCCGCGAGGACTTCGTCATCCTGGAGAAGGCCGACGACGTGGGCGGCACGTGGCGGGACAACACCTACCCCGGCTGCGCCTGCGACATCCCCTCGCATATGTACTCGTTCTCGTTCGAGCAGAACCCCGGCTGGTCCCGCGCGTACTCGCCGCAGCCGGAGATCTGGCAGTACATGCGCGACGTCGCCGCGAAGTACGACCTGCACCGCTTCATCCGCTTCGGCCAGGAGATGACCGGCGCCCGCTGGGACGCGGACGAGAACCGCTGGCACGTCGCGTCGAAGTCGGGGGACGAGTTCGTCGCGCCCGCGCTGGTCGCCGGGGTCGGCGCGCTGCATCTGCCGCAGATCCCCAAGCTGCCCGGTATCGAGCGGTTCCAGGGCAGGGCGTTCCACTCGGCGCGGTGGGAGCACGACTACGACCTCACCGGCAAACGCGTCGCCGTGGTCGGCACCGGCGCGAGCGCGATCCAGTTCGTGCCGCGGATCGCGAAGGACGTCGCCGAGCTGACGCTCTTCCAGCGGACGCCGCCGTGGATCATGCCGAAGCCGGACCGTGCGATGCCGGAAGCGCTCCGGAAGACGTTCAGTTCGGTGCCGCTGCTGCAGCGTGCCTTCCGCAACGTCCTCTACTGGGGTCTCGAAGCCCGCGCGATCGGCTTCAACGGCCAGCCGTGGGTGATGAAGATCGGCCAGCGCATCGCGAAGCGCAACATCCACAAGAGCGTCAAGGACCCGGAGCTGCGCCGGAAGCTGACGCCGGACTACACCATGGGCTGCAAGCGGGTCCTGGTCTCCAACGACTACTACCCGGCGCTCGCGCGGGACAACGTCGACGTCGTCACCGACGGCGTGAAGGAGGTCCGCGAGCACAGCGTCGTCGACGGTGCCGGTGTCGAGCACGAGGTCGACGCGATCATCTACGGCACGGGATTCCACGTCACCGACGCCTTCGACGACCTGGAGATCATCGGCCGGGACGGGCGCAACCTCGGCAAGGAGTGGGCGACCGAGGGGATGCGGACGTACCAGGGCATCACCGTGTCCGGGTTCCCGAACCTGTTCTTCCTGCTCGGCCCGAACACCGGGCTGGGGCACAACTCCGTGGTGTTCATGATCGAAGCGCAGATCTCCTACGTCGCGCAGGCGCTGCGGCTCGCCCGTGGCAAGGCGCTCGACCCGCGGCCGGAGGCGCAGGAGCGCTTCAACGGCGAAATCCAGCGCAAACTCGCCAAGGGCATCTGGACCCAGGGCGGCTGCAAGAGCTGGTACCTCGACGCGAAGGGTGTGAACCGCACGATCTGGCCGGGCTTCACCTGGCGGTACTGGCTGGACACCCGCAAGGTGCGCCGCGAGGACTACGAACTGCTCGGCTGAGCCGAAAGAAGGGGGAGGTCCGTGAAAGCCAAGATGGGGGGCATGGCCTTCACGGACCGGGGAACGCCGCGCTCATGAGGGGTTGAGCCGGCGAAGCCTTCCGATGAGATCGACGGTGGGGATGCCGCAGAGCTCGGCCATCCGTTCCAGCGCCGCGAGATCGAGATGGACTTCGGCGGAGCCGTTGTCACTCGACCGTTTGAGCCGGTCGTCCGCCCACCGTCGCAGGGGGAGCAGTTCGTCCTGCTCGTCCTTGATCACCTGGCGCAGGTCGATCCGGACCCGGCCCGGTTCGTCCACGAACACCCGGCGATGCACCTTGGCCAGCAGATCCTGTGGCAGCTCGTCCATCGCGACGCACAGTTCGACCAGCCGCACCACGGAACAGTGCCGGGTGCCCAGCTCGTAGGTCGCCAGCGTCTGGAGCGAGATCTCGCTCTGCAGATGCTGGTTCAGTTCCTTGCGTGTCCAGCCACGTTTACGGCGGAGCTTGCGGAGCTCGTCTCCGAGTATCCGCTGATAGCTCTCAGCGTCGATCAGCACTCCCCATCCCCTGCCTTGCCAACCTTCTCCACCGCCCGCCCCGTGTGACAAAACCGGGAACGAGCGCGCTCACGTGTATGAAAGTCGGCAGGGCCGCCGCTCTTACGCGGTTTCGGGGGTGCTTTTCCGAGAGATTTTTGCCCGCTGGGCCGAATGGGTGAAGGAAAGCCGGGTGGAGGGGCCGTTTCGGTGGCCTTCAGGGCTCATCCGGCCGTGGGGGGGGGGGGGGGGCGGGCAGGGGCAAGAGTACGAGGTGGAGTTGGTAGAAA
>NZ_JBHVKW010000138.1:0-19652 GCF_042797905.1 Amycolatopsis sp. NPDC057786 | reverse complement strand
ACGTTGAAGGTTGCGAAAGTGGCTTTCGCAACGCCTCAAGTGCCGCCACCGGGCAGGTGAGCGTCTAAGGCAGCGCGCGCCGCAGCAGCTCGGCCAGGTGCACGGCCCGCCGCCCGTCGAGTTGCTCGATCTGCGTCCGGCAGCTGAAGCCGTCCGCGACCACTTCGGTGCCCTCGGCCGCGGCACGGATCGCGGGCAGCATGCGGTCTTCGGCGCAGGCGACGGAAACGTCGTAGTGCCCGCGTTCGAAGCCGAAGTTCCCCGCCAGTCCACAGCAGCCCGAGTCCATTGTGGAATTGTGGACACCCGCGGCGCGCATCGCGGCCTCGTCGGCGTCGAAGCCGAGCACGGCGTGCTGATGGCAGTGCACCTGGCTGAGCGCTTCGACGTCCAGTGACCGGAATTCGAGCGATGAGTCCTCGACGAGTTCGGCGAAGGTCCTGGTCCGTTCGGCGAGCAGTTCCGCGACCGGGTCGCCGGGCAGGAGCGCCGGCAGGTCGCCGCGGAACAGCGCCGTGCAACTCGGCTCCAGACCGGCCACCAAGTAGCCGGACCGCAGATACGGTTCGAGTACGGAAAGCGTGCGGCGCAACACTTTCTTCGCCGCGTCCAGCTGTCCGGTGGACACCAGCGTCAGCCCACAGCAGACGCCGCGATCGGGCAGGACGACGTCGTAGCCCGCGGCGGTGAGCACCTCGGCCGCGGCGTCGAGGACATCCGGGGTGAGGTAGTTGTTGAAGGAATCGGGCCAGAGCACCACGGGCCGGGAGCCGGTAGCCCAGCGTTTCAGATCGGCGCGGCGACGCGTGAACGGCGCCGTGGCGAAAGTCGGCAAGTCCCGTTCCGGCGCGATCCCGCCGAACTTCTTCAGCAGCCCGGAAAACCGGCGCGACATCGTGTTCGCCAGCCGGGGCGCCATCGACGCCGCGCGCAGCCACAACGGCAACCAGCCCATCGAGTAGTGCGACGCCGGGCGCAGCCGTCCCTTGTGATGCTGGTGCAGGAATTCCGCCTTGTACGTCGCCATGTCGACGTCGACCGGGCAATCGGACAGGCATCCCTTGCACGACAGGCAGAGATCCAGCGCCTCGGCGACTTCTTCCGAGCGCCAGCCGTCGGTGATCAGTTCACCGTTGACCATTTCGGCGAGTAGATGCGCGCGGCCCCGCGTGGAATGCTTCTCTTCGCGCGTGGCGCGGTAACTCGGGCACATCACGCCCGCTCCGGTGGTGTTGCGGCATTTCCCGACGCCGACGCAGCGCCGCATCGCCTGCCCGAAACTCCCCCGGTCCTCCGGGTACGCGAGCGCGGTGACGTCTTCCAGTTCCAGCGGCGCGCGCCGGACGCGGAGATCGGCGTCGACCGGCCGGGGGTTCACCAGGATGCCGGGGTTCATCATGCCCGCCGGATCGAAGATCCCCTTGAACCGCGCGAAAAGCGCGAGGATTTCGGGGCTGTACATACGGGTCAGCAGTTCCGAGCGGGCCTGCCCGTCGCCGTGTTCCCCGGACAGCGAGCCGCCGTGCGCGGCGACCAGGTCCGCCGCCTCTTCGAGGAACGACCGGAACCCGGCGATCCCTCGCGGCGACAGCAGATCGAAGTCCAGCCGGAGGTGCAGGCAGCCCTCACCGTAGTGGCCGTAGACGACGCTCTTGCGGCCGTGCCGGCGCATGAGCTGCTTGAATTCCCGCAGGTAGGCGCCCAAGCGCTCGGGCGGGACGGCCGCGTCCTCCCAGCCCGGCCAGGCCTCCTCACCTCCGGCCAGCCGGGTCGCGAGACCGGCGCCCTCCTCCCGGATCCGCCACAGCCGCTTCTGCGCGGCCGCGTCGTCCAGCAGCGCGGAGCCGGTCAGCGCGCCGCGGAGCCTGTCGATCAGCCCGCGCGCCTTGTCCGGATCGGCCATCTCGACGAACAGCCAGGCGCCGCCCGGCGGAAGCCCGTCGGCGCGGCCCGGCTCCAGTAGCGCGACGAGGTCCGCGTCGACGCCCTCGACGGTCAGCGGTGACCACGGCAGGATCGCCGGGACCGCGTCGGCCGCGGCGATGTCGGACTCGAAGCCGAGCACCGCGAGCACCTTGCGTCGCGGCACCTCGGCGAGGGACACCGTCGCCTCCAGCACGGTGACGCAGGTGCCCTCGCTGCCGACCAGCGCCTTGGCGACGTCGAAACCGTTCTCCGGCAACAGGTGCTCCAGCCCGTAGCCGGAGACCCGCCTGCTGAACGAGGACAGCTCGGTCCGCAGTAACGCCAGGTTGTCGTGGACGAGCGCGCGCAGCTCCGAGAAGACCCGGCCTTCCGTGCCGGGCTTGGCCGCCCGCGCGTCCACTTCGGACGGCGAGGTCGGCCCGACGGTGAGCCGGGCGCCGTCGTAGAGCAGCACGTCCAGCTCCCGGACGACGTCGACCGTGCGGCCCCAGGCCACCGAATGCGAGCCGCAGGCATTGTTGCCGATCATCCCGCCGATCGTGCAGCGCGAATGCGTCGACGGGTCGGGGCCGAACCGGAGGCCGTGCGGCGCGGCGAGCCGCTGGAGGTCGTCGAGGACGGTTCCGGGGGCGACCCTCGCCGTGCGTGCCGCCGGGTCTAGGTCGAGGACGCCGCCGAAGTGACGTGACGTGTCGATCACGACGCCCGGTCCGCACGAGTTGCCGGCGACGCTGGTGCCGCCGCCGCGGGCGATCACCGGCAGCCCGGCCTCCCGGCAGGCGGCGACGGCCGCGATCACCTCGTCGACGCTCCTCGGCAGCGCCACCCCCTTCGGCACGTGCCGGTAGTTGGAGGCGTCGGTCGTGTACAGCGCCAGTGTCGCGGCGTCGGCCAGGATCTCCACGGGTCCATTCAAGACAACCGCGGGCGAGAACGCATCGGCGAACCTCTCCGGACGGGTGTGTCGGAAACCACGTCGGATGTGCGATCGTGAGCGCGTGACGGCGAGACGGCACGCCGCTGAAGACCTCGCCGCCGAGCACAGCGCGGTGCTCGGCGGGCTTCTTCGCGAGCGCGAAGAGCTGCTGGCCACCCTCGACCGGGTCGCGGCGCTCAACGGCACCGCGCGCCTGATCCGCGAGTCGATCGGCACGCATTCCGGTTTCGTCGCCGAGCTGACCGGGCCCGAACAGGCGGTGATCCGCTGGATGTCGGGCAACCGCACGGACGCGCTGCAGGATCTCACCGTGCCCATCGGCCAGGGCATCGGCGGCCGCGTGCTGGCGCTGGGCAGGCCGGTGAAGGTCAACGACTACGTCAGCTCGCCGAGTATCACCCACCAGTTCGACGCGCAAGTGCGCGGCGAGGGCCTCGCCGCGATGATCGCCGTCCCGATCGTCAGCGGGACCGAGACCGTCGCCATCGCGTACGCCGCCATGCGCGAGCGCCGCGACTTCGGCGACGACGCGGTCCAGTCCCTGGAAGACATCGCCAGCGAGGCCGGCCGCGCGCTGAAACTGGCGTCGGTCGCCGAGTCGGACCGTGAGACCGCGCTGTCCGCCGAGCGGCTGCGGATGCAGAGCGCGCTGCACGATTCGGTCGGCGCGCTGCTGTTCTCCATCGGCGTCCAGGTCCGGAACCTGCACGAGGACATCAGCGACAACCCGGCGCTCGAATCGCGGCTGCGGCGGCTGGAAGGCGACGTTTCGGCCGCGTCGAGGGCACTGCGCGAGTCACTGCTGGCGTTGTCGGAGTCGAGCCCGGAACGCGCGTTGCCGGTGGAACTGGCCGAGCACTGCCGCTCGTTCCAGGCCCGCTGCGGCGTCCCGGCGCGGTTCGTCCAGCTCGCCCCGGTGCCGCGGCTGGACGCCGAACGCACCGGTCTGCTGGTGGCGGCCGTCCGGGAGGGCCTGCTCAACGTGGAGAAACACGCGGACGCGCTGTCGGTGGTGGTCAGCCTGCTGCCCAGCGACGACGGCGTGCAGGTGGTCGTCGCCGACGACGGGACCGGGCACCGCTCCGAAGACACGGAGCAACCCGCGCCCGGGACCGGGATGGGCCTGCGCGCGCTGGCCGAACGCGCCGCGCGGCTCGGCGGCCGGGTCAGCCTGGTCCGCGACGAGGACGACGGGTGCACGCTGCGCGCCTGGGTGCCGGAACCGTGCCGTCGCCGGTGACGGTCCTCGTCGTGGACGACCATCCGGTGGTCCGCGACGGGGTGAGCCTGCTGCTGCGCTACGACCCGGCGATGACCGTGGTCGGCTCGGCCGAGACCGGCCGGTCCGCCATCCGGCGTGCGGGCGAGCTGAAACCGGCACTGATCCTGCTGGACCTGCGGCTGCCGGACATGCTCGCGCCCGAGGTCATCGCCGAACTCCGGCGCGTGCACCCGGCCGGGCGGATCGTGGTGTTCACCGCGCACGGCGACCATCAGGGCGTCCGGGCCGCGCTGGATTCCGGGGCGCACGGCTGTCTGCTCAAGGACGTCGCCGGGACGGATCTCGTGGCGGCGCTTCGGCAGGTGCTCAAGGGTGAACGCGTCGTAGATCCGCGCATCTTCCCCGACGATGGCCAGCGCTCCGACGCACTGGCCCGCAGTGGCCTGACGCGGCGCGAGTACGAGGTTTTACGACTCGCGGCACAGGGGCAGACGAATCCGGAGATCGCGGAGTCGACCGGCCTGGCGCGGAACACGGTGAAGACGTATTTGCAGTCGGCGCTGCACAAACTCGGCGCCCGGAACCGTGTCGAGGCCATCGGTAAAGCCTCCGAAGCCGGCCTCCTCTGACGCGTTTAGTCCTCTGAATGCGGTAGTTGCGTGTGCAAGTACCACATCCAGAGGACTAAACGCGCTGTGTCCGTTTTGTAGCCGTGTGGGTCTCCAGGTGGGGGTAACGCGGCGGAGGGTGCCCACGCAGGATGACCGCCACCGATCGTGACTCGGGTCACACGGATGGAGGAGGCGGCTTGCTGAGTGTCCGTGATCTTCAAGTGCGGTACGGCCGATCGGTGGCCGCGCTGCACGGGGTCGACCTCGACGTTTCACCTGATGGAGTACTGGCCGTCCTCGGCAGCAACGGTGCCGGGAAGTCGACGCTGCTCCGCACCGTGTCCGGCACGCTGCGTATGCACCGCGGCTCGGTTTCCGCCGGCGAGGTGCGGTACGACGGCAAACCCCTGACCAAACTGGACCCCGCCCGCATCGTCGGTCTCGGCGTGGTCGGCGTCCCCGAGGGCCGCCAGGTCTTCGCGCGGATGACGGTCGAGGAGAACCTGCGCGCGGGCGGGATCGGCGCCCGCTCCCCCGAACAGCGCGCCGCCGCGCGCAAACGCGTCGACGAGCTCTTCCCGGTCCTGTCCGAACGGGCCAAACAGCGAGCGGGCCTGCTCTCCGGCGGCGAACAGCAGATGCTCGCGATCGGCCGCGCGCTGATGTCCGGCCCGCGGCTCCTCCTGCTCGACGAACCTTCGCTCGGTCTCGCGCCGAAGATCGTCGAGCAGATCGGCGACATCATCCGCGAGATCCACGACCAGGGCACCGCCG
Source organism: Amycolatopsis sp. NPDC057786 (assembly GCF_042797905.1). Lineage (NCBI taxonomy): Bacteria > Bacillati > Actinomycetota > Actinomycetes > Pseudonocardiales > Pseudonocardiaceae > Amycolatopsis > Amycolatopsis sp. NPDC057786. The sequence continues at coordinate 14,182 of NZ_JBHVKW010000138.1, read as the reverse complement.
TGGTGCTGGTCGAGCAGAACGCCGTGATGGCGTTGCGCGTCGCCGATCACGCGATCGTCCTGGAGGTGGGCAGGGTCGCGCTCGCCGGAACGACGGCCGAACTCGCGGCGAGCGAGGAGGTCCAGCGGCTCTACCTCGGCGGCCACGCCGAATCGCAGGCCACCGCCGAGGCCGAAGCCGCCGACGCCCGCAAGCAGCTCGCGGGCCGGAGCCTGTCGAGGTGGGCCGGATGACGCCGCCCGAACTGCACGTCGAGAACGTGACCCTGCGCTTCGGCGGGATCAGGGCGCTCGACGACGTCTCCTTCACCGTCGGTTCCGGTTCGCTGCACGCGCTCATCGGGCCGAACGGCGCCGGAAAGTCCAGCTGTTTCAACGTGATCAGCGGGCTCTACCGAGCGAACACCGGCAGCGTCCGCCTCGGCGACGCCGTCCTTTCCGGACTCCCGCCGCACCGGCTGGCCGGACTCGGCGTCGGCCGGTCGTTCCAGAACGCCGCCCTCTCCCCCGGCTCGACCGTACTCGACAACGTCATGCTCGGACGGCACGCGCTGACCAAGGGCGGCTTCCTCGCCTGCGGGCTCCGGCTGCCGTGGACGGTCCGCGCCGAACGACGGCATTCCGCGCGGGTGCGGGAGATCTGCGACTTCCTCGGGATCGGCGCGCTGGTGGATCTCCCGGTCGGCGCGCTGCCCTACGGCGCGGTGAAACGCGTCGACCTCGCCCGCGCGCTCGCCGTCGAACCGGTCCTGCTGCTGCTCGACGAGCCCGCGGCGGGCATGAACGCGACCGAGACCGCCGAGCTGGCCGGGACGATCCGCGACGTCCGCGACGAGCTCGGCATCTCGATCCTGCTGGTGGAACACGACATGGGACTGGTGATGGGCATCGCGGACCGGGTCACCGTCCTGGACTTCGGCAGGCGGATCGCCGACGGCACACCGGCCGAGGTCCAGACGGATCCGGACGTGATCAGGGCATATCTCGGCACGGAGGCCACGGCGTGAACACTTTCCTGCAACTCGTGGTCAACGGACTCGGCAAGGGCGCGGTGTTCGCGTTGCTGGCGCTGGGTTTCGTGATCATCTTCAAGGCCACCGAAGTGGTCAACTTCGCGCACGGCTCGCTCGCGCTCTTCGGCGGCTACCTGGTCGTCGTGACGCGCGAATCGCTCGGCTGGGCGGGCGCCTCACTGGTCGGCATCCTGTCGGCCGGTCTGCTCGCGCTCCTGCTGGAACGGTTCCTGCTGTCCCGTTCGAAGCACGCGGACGCGAACAGCCTGGCGTTGCTGACGATCGGCGTCGACGTGATCATCACCGAGGAGATCGTGCGGCGTCTTGGCGTCACGCTGCCGTTCCTCGGCGACGCCTGGGACGCGCAGCCGTTCCAGATCGGCGGCATCACCCTGTTCCGCACTCATCTGGTGGCGCTGCTCGTCGCCGCCGTGCTGATCACCGCGTTCACCTTGGCGTTCAAGTACTCCAACTGGGGCGTCGCGATGCGGGCGCAGGCCGAGAACCGCGAAGCCGCCGCGCTGATGGGAATCCGCAGTTCCCGGGTGACGGCGACGGCGTGGGTGGTCGCCGGTGTGCTCGCCGGGGTCGCGGTGCTCTTCATCGCCACGCAGGACTTCTCCGGCGCGGGACTGTCCCGCGGCACGCACTCCATCGCGCTCGCGGCGTTCCCCGCGGCCATCCTCGGCGGGCTGGACTCGACGGCGGGCGCGGTGGTGGGCGGCCTGGTCGTCGGGCTGGTCGAGGCGCTTTCGGCGCAGTACGTGTCGTTCGACTTCTCCAAGAGCGCGGTCTTCCTGGTGATGCTCGTGGTCCTGGTGGTGCGGCCGTCGGGGTTGTTCGGGACGAGGGAGAGCACACGTGTCTGACACCGCCGTGAAAGCCCCACCCGCCGCCCCGCCGACACCGCCCGCGAAACGCGTCCGGGGACGGCTGATCAAGACGGTGGCCTGGATCGCGCTGCTGGTCGTCCTGCTCGCGATCCCGTTGTACCTCGACGCCGCCTGGCTGAAGGCCGGGCAGTACATGATGATCGGCGGGGTCGGCGCGATCGGGCTGACGATGCTGGTCGGGCAGGCCGGGCAGTTGTCCCTGGCACACGCGTTCTTCCTGCTGGCGGGCGCGACCGGGTACACCGTCCTTTCCGGACCGGTCGACGACGAGCGCGTGTTCGGGCTCGGCCTCGACCCCGGTCTCTCGCTGGTCGGCGCGGTGGTCATCGCCGCGCTGCTGGGGCTGGCGTTCGCGCCGGTTTCCGGACGGCTGCGCGGGATCTACCTCGGTGTCGCGTCACTTTCGCTGGTGTTCCTCGGGCTCTACTTCGGACAGTCGGCCGAGACCCTGACCGGTGGGACGTCGACCGGGCGCAGCCCCGAACCGTTCTCGCTGTTCGGTTTCCCGTTCACCAACGACGGCCCCGAAATCGAGCTGATGGGCGTGCCGATCCGGCAGGCGGAACGGCTCTGGTACCTGTTCCTGCTGCTGACCGTGCTCGCGTTCGTGGTCGCCAAGGCGGCGGTGCGCGGCCGGGTCGGCCGGTCGTGGCGCGCGGTGCGGGACAACGAGGCCGCCGCGTCCGTGATGGGCGTCAGCGTCACGCGCGCCAAGGCCGGCGCGTTCGCCGTCTCCTCGGCGTACGCGGGGCTCGCGGGCGCGATGACCGTGCTGTGGTTCGACATCCTCAAACCCGACGAGAGTGAATTCGGCACGTACGGCATCAACATCTCCATCGCCTTCCTGGCCATGGTGATCATCGGGGGACTCGGCTCGGTGCCCGGCGCGCTGGTGGGCGCGCTGATCGTCAACGGGCTGCCGCAGGTGCTTTCGCTGTACTCCGCCGATCTCGGCTGGTTCTCCGGAACCGGCGACGGCGCACTGACCCCGATCCTGGTCAGTTCGTTCGTCTACGGCGCCGCGATCATCCTCGTGGTGCTCTTCGAACCGGGCGGGCTCGCCGCGATCGGCCGCCGGATCACGTCAGCAAGGAAACCTCATCTCCCGGAGGAGCAAGACAAATGAAGCGCACATATCCGGCCGTCGCGCTGGCGGCGGTCCTCGCCCTCTCGGCGTGCAGCACGAAGGCGGGCGACTCGGGGTCCTCGGGGGCGGACGGTTCGGGCGTCAAGACCGACAAAGGAGTGACGGCGTCGGAGATCACCCTCGGCGTGATGACCGACAAGACCGGGGTGTTCAAGAACCTCGGGCTCGGCATCACGCAGGGGAACGAGTTGTGGGCCAAGGACTTCAACGCCGCGGGCGGGGCCTGCGGCCGTCAGGTCAAACTGGAGACCGTCGACCACGGCTACAAGGCGGACACGGCGAAGACGTTGTATCCGCAGATCGAGCCGAAGGTCCTCGGCTTCGTGCAGCTGCTCGGCTCGCCCGTGGTGGCCGCGCTGAAACAGAACATCGCGTCGGACAAGACCGTCGCCGCGCCCGCGTCGTGGTCTTCGGAACTGCTCGACAACCAGTACGTGATGATCGTCGGGACCACGTACGACCTGGAGATCATCGACGGGCTGTCGTACTTCCAGGAACAGGGCCTGGTGAAGGACGGCGACACGATCGGGCACGTCTACATCGACGGCGAGTACGGCAAGAACGGCCTGCGCGGCTCGCAGTTCTATGCGAAGAAGCACAATCTGACGGTCAAGGAGGTCAAGGTGACCTCCACGGACAACGACCTCACCAATATCGTCACCGGGCTCAAGGGTGACGGCGTCAAGGCCATCGTCCTGACCACCACGCCGGCGCAGACCGGTTCCGCCCTCGCGGCGAACAAGGCGCTCGGGCTGAACGTCCCCGTGCTCGGCAACAACCCGACCTTCGACCCTGTGCTGCTGAAGAGCCCGGCGGCGAACGCGCTGGACAAGCTGACGATCGTCGCCAGCAGTGTGCCGTTCTCCGCCGACATCCCCAAGGCCAAGGACGTCGCGACGAAGTACAAGGCGGCGTACAAGGAGACCCCGAACGGCGGGATCCCCTACGGTTACGCGGTCGGCGAGGTCTGGGGCACGGTGCTCAAGAAGGCCTGCGAGAACAAGGACCTCACCCGGGAGGGCATCGCCACGGCGCTGAAGCAGACGACGTCGGCGAGTACGGGTGACCTGGTGGCGGCGCTGGACTTCTCGAAGGCGGGCACCCCGGCGACACGTCAGGTGTACGCGGCGACACCGGACGCGTCGGCCGAGGGCGGGGTCCGCTACGTCAAGCCGCTGTTCGAGGCTCCCGAGGCGAAGGAGTACGTGGCTCCGCACCAGAAGTGAGTCTCGCTTCGGCGAGCGCGTCCGCTTCGGCCAACGGTGTGCTGCCGTTGGCCGAAGCGGCGTCGAGAATCCTTCGCGTGGTCTCCTCCAGGGTTTCGACGCGGGCGATCGCCTGTTCGTGCGTGAGGTTTTGGGCTTCCCTGCCGAGTGTGTAGACCACTCCCCCGGCGCTCGCGACGAAATCCGGGATCCACAGGATTCCCTTGGCGGCGAGGTTCGCCGCCACCGTGTCGTCGGTGAGCTGGTTGTTGGCCGGGCCGACGACCAGCGGCGCGGCGACCTCGGTTTCCGGGCCGAAGACCCCGCCGACGGCCGCCGGGATCAGGACGTCGGCCTCGATGCCGAGCGCCTGCTCCGGCGGGACGACACTCAGGCCCTGCTTCTCGGCGTCGGCGAGGCGCCGTCCGTCCACATCGGATACGACGACATCCGCGCCCTGCCCGGCGAGCCCGGCGGCCAGGTGGGCGCCGACCGAGCCGTATCCGCTGATGACCACCTTGCGGCCGTGCATCTCGTCGTCACCGAAGACGGCACGCGAGCCCGCTCGCAGCGCGGCGAGCACGCCGACGGCGGTCGGTCCGCTCGACGAACCGGTCCCGCCGTGCTCCTCGGGAAGGCAGAACACGTGCGGGGTCCGCTCGTGCAGCACGAGCATGTCGTCCGGGCCGGTTCCGACGTCCGGTCCGGCGAGATACGCGCCGTCGAGTGACGCGATGAGGTCGGCGTGGTCGAGCAGGATCTCGCGCCGCTGCTCGGCGGTCGGCACGGCGTCGAGGGCGATGACACTCTTGCCGCCACCGAAGTCCAGGCCCGCGACCGCGCATTTGCGCGTCATGGCCGCGGACAGGCGCAGGACGTCGTCGATCGCGTCCTGGACCCGCGGATAGACCTTCAACCGGCAGCCGCCGACGGCCGGGCCGAGCTTGCTCGAATGCACGGCCACCATCGTGGTCACCCCGGACCGGCGGCCCCTCCGAACGACCAACTCCTGTACGGACATCTCGCTTCCTCCCACGCATTCAGTCGACTAAGTGCGCTGAAGTTAGGCTGATGCGCAAGGTCATAGACGGTCTGCCGAACGATATTCGGCAGACCTGGCGAAGGAGTGGACGTGGACGAACTTGATTCGGCGATCATCCGGGAACTCCAGGCGGATGCGCGGCAGTCGAACCGGGACATCGCCCGCAAGGTCGGCGTCGCGCCGTCGACCTGCCTGGAACGGACCCGGCTGCTGCGGGAGCGCGGCGTCATCCGCGGGTATCACGCCGACATCGACCTGCGCAGCCTCAACCGCGGCGTCCAGGCGATGGTCTCGGCGCAGGTGCGGCCCTTGAGCCGTGAGGTGATCGATTCCTTCCAGCGTTCGGTCGCGGAATTGCCGGAAGTCCTTTCGGTCTTCGTCACCGCCGGCAGCGACGATTTCCTGATCCATGTCGCCGCGCAGGACGTCGATCAGCTCCACGCATTCCTCGTGGATCGTTTGGCGAAGCGCAAGGAGATCATCGGATTCCGCAGTTCGATCATTTTCCGGCATCTGCGCAAGACCGAACTGGAACCGCTTCCGCCGCGAATACCCGGTGATACCCCTTAGTGGACGACTCGCCGCCCTTCGGTCCGCCCGAAATCCCGGACTTCGCAGCCAAGGAGACGGAAAATGTCGGGGGTATGGGTTTCACTGGTCAGTGCGGGACGGAAAGGAGGCACGCCATGGACCTTCGGACGGACCTGAACCATCGTGAGCGGGCCACCCTGAGAGCCGTGGCCGATGGCCACGCCGAGATCAGCTGCAGCCGCGAGCCGGACCTGTTCGTCGACGGCCTCGCCTGCTGCGACCAGCACACCGCGCATCGCCTCGCCCATCTGGGCCTGGTGGCGCCCGCCAGGGACGGCCGGTGGGGCGAGCGCGTTCCCGCCCTGCTCACCGAGGCCGGGGCGGCGGCGCTGGACGACCTCGCCGGCCCTGGAGAGGCCGCGTAAAACGGGTTGCCGAGCGGGCTCGCCGTCGCCACGCTTTGCCGATGCGTGTCTTTCTGGAGACCGAGCGGCTCCTGCTGCGACAGTTCACCGACGCCGACGTCGACCACCTGTTCGCGCTCTACGACGACCCCGAAGTCATGCGTTACCTCAATGGGGGCGAACCCGCCGACCGGACGGAGATCGAAAACCACGACCTTCCCGCCTTTCTCGGTTACTATGAGCGTTTCCCCGGTTACGGGTTCTGGGCGGCGATCGAGAAATCGAGCGGGGATTTCCTGGGCTGGTTCCATTTCCGCCCGTTGCGCGATCACCGAACGGATGACCCCGAGCTGGGCTATCGGCTGAACCGGTCTTCCTGGGGCAAGGGGTATGCGACCGAGGGTTCGCTGGCGATCCTGGAGAAGGGGTTCACCGAATTCGGGGCCCGGCGGATCTGGGCGTCGACCATGGCGGTGAACCTCGGGTCCCGGCGAGTCATGGAGAAGATCGGGATGCGGCACGTCCGGACCTATCACGAGCACTTCGACAACCCGATCCCCGGCACGGAGGAGGGCGAGGTCGAGTACGCCATCACCCTGGAGGAGTGGCGGACCCGTAACTCACGTGATCGGACGCGTAACTCGCGTGATTGAAGGCGTAACTCACGTGATCAGGCGAGTTACGCCTTCAATCACGTGAGTTACGGCTCTGATCACGCGAGTGGCGCGTCCGATCACGGAGTGGGGAGCCAGGTTTCGCCGATTTCTTCGGCGAGGGCCTCCCCGCCGGTGAGGTCGGCGAGCCAGGCGTGGAACGCGGGGCCCTGGTCCGGCGCGAGCCCGACGTCGAAGTGCGCGACGTCCTCGAAGCGGGTCGCGTGCAGGAGGTAGGGCGACGCGCGGATGTCGTTCTCCAGCCGCCCGGCCCGGTCGTAGTCGACGACGACCTCCACCAGCCGCAGCCGCCGGTACTCCCGGACGCCGAGGACGTCGACGGCCTCCGAGACGGCCTGCCCGTACGCGCGGATCAGGCCGCCGGCCCCGAGCAGCACCCCGCCGAAGTACCGGGTCACCACCGCGACCGTGTCGGTCAGCTCCCGGCGGCGGAGCACCTCGAGCATCGGGGTGCCCGCCGTACCCGCGGGCTCCCCGTCGTCACTGGAGCGCTGGGTGCGGCCGTCGGCGCCCAGCACGAACGCGTGACAGTGATGCCGGGCCGCCGGTTCGGCCTTCCGACGGCCCGAGATCAGCGAGCGGGCGGCCTCTTCCGAGGTGGCCGGGGCGAGCGCGCAGAGGAAGCGCGAGCGCCGGATTTCGATCTCGTGGACCCCGGTGCCCGCCACGGTGAGATAACGATCCGCCATCGGCCAAGCCTCTCAAACCGGCCAGGGCACTCTGCCGTTCGGGCGATTCGACGGTCACCCGTGGTCACCGCAACACCGGCGAAACCCACTCTTCCGCGCGACCCAGATCACACTTTCGGACCAGGTGAGCGATCGTTTATGCAGGTCAGCGGACTGGTGCCCCACTCAGTGGACGTCTCATTCCAGTCAGTGGGCAGATGATGTTTGAAGTCAACGCCCGCGTGGCATTTCCCACCCCGACCAAGCGACGTATGTCGATAACAGCGATTTCACACTATCGTCATAAGACCGGCGAACCCGGGAGTAACACGTGTACCCGTCAGCCGCCCACCACAGTGGCCAGACGGCACCCACGTGCACAGCAGTACCGATATGCGCATCGGCCGCCCAGTGCAGTGCGGCTCTACGAGGCCTGCCCCCGTTTCCGCGGGCGGGATCGTTCCCTCTCGACTGACCATCGCGGTCCCGGACCACTCCGTTAACTGGTTCACGCACGAACCACCCGAACGGAGTGGTACCGGTCGCGCCGACGCCTTGGGAGGCGGCCAGCCGTGACCCACCATGCCAGCTACAAGGGCAGCAAGGCCCCCGAAGGCCTGTACGACCCGGAGTTCGAGCACGACGCCTGCGGTGTCGCGTTCGTCGCAGACCTCTCCGGTAAACGCGATCACGGCATCGTCGCCAAAGCGCTGATCGCGCTGCGGAACCTGGAACATCGCGGGGCCCGCGGCGCCGACCCGGAGACCGGCGACGGCGCCGGGATCCTCATCCAGGTCCCCGACGAGTTCTATCGCGAGGTCGTCGGGTTCGAACTTCCCGAGCCCGGCGCGTACGCCGTCGGCACGGCTTTCCTTCCGCAGGACGAAAACGCCCGCGGCCGGGCGATGACGACCATCGAGCGCGTCGCCGCCGAAGAGGGCATGCGCGTACTCGGCTGGCGTGACCTTCCCGTCCACACCGAACACGTCGGCACCGGCGCGGCCGAGACCATGCCGTACTTCAGCCAGCTGTTCCTGGCGGGGAACGACGCGCTGGAGGGCCTGGCGCTGGAACGCGCCGCCTTCGTCGTGCGCAAACGCGCCGAGCACGCGCTCGTCGAGGACGACGTCTACTTCCCGAGCCTGTCCTCGCGCACGATCGTCTACAAAGGAATGCTCACCGAGCCGCAGGTCGAGAAGTTCTTCGCCGACCTCACCGACGAGCGCGTCACCAGCGCCATCGGCCTGGTGCACTCCCGCTTCTCCACCAACACCTTCCCGTCGTGGCCGCTGGCGCACCCGTACCGGTACGTCGCCCACAACGGCGAGATCAACACCCTGCGCGGCAACCGGAACTGGATGGACGCGCGTGAAGCGCTGCTCGAATCCGACCTGATCCCGGGTGACCTCAAGCGGATCTACCCGATCATCACCCGCGGCGCGAGCGACTCGGCGTCCTTCGACGAGGTGCTGGAGCTGCTCCACCTCGGCGGGCGGCCGCTGCCGCACGCCGTGCTGATGATGATCCCGGAGGCCTGGGAGAACCATCAGGAGATGGATCCCGCGCGCCGCGCGTTCTACGAGTTCCACTCGACGCTGATGGAGCCGTGGGACGGCCCGGCGCTGGTCTCGTTCACCGACGGCACCCAGATCGGCGCGGTGCTCGACCGCAACGGCCTGCGCCCCGCCCGGTACTGGGTCACCGAAGACGGCCTCGTCGTCCTCGCCAGCGAGGTCGGCGTGCTGGAGCTGGAGCAGTCCACGATCGTCCGGAAAGGACGGTTGGAGCCCGGCCGCATGTTCCTCGTCGACACGGCCGCCGGCCGGATCGTCGAGGACGAGGAGATCAAGGACCGGCTCGCCACCGAGCACCCGTACGACGAATGGGTCGAGGACGGGCTGCTTCCGCTCGACGGGCTTCCCGAGCGTGAGCGCGAGATCCCGCCGCACGCCGCGCTCGTGCGCCGTCAGCAGGCTTTCGGCTACACCGAAGAGGAACTCGACGTCCTGCTCCAGCCGATGGCCCGCACCGGCGCGGAACCGATCGGCTCGATGGGCAACGACTCCCCCCTCGCGTCGCTGTCGAGCCGCCCGCGGCTGATCTTCGACTACTTCATCCAGCTCTTCGCCCAGGTGACCAACCCGCCGCTGGACGCGATCCGCGAGGAACTGGTCACCGCGCTCGGCACCCAGCTTGGCGCGCAGCCGAACCTGCTGACGGCCGACGCGTCGTCGTGCCGCCGGATCGTGCTGCCGTTCCCGGTGCTGGACAACGACGAGTTCGCCAAGCTGGTGCACGTCAACGACGACGGCGATCTGCCGGAGTTCCAGGCGGTCACCGTGCACGGCACCTACAATGTCCACGGCGGCGGCGAGGCGCTCGTGCGGCGGCTCGACGAGATCCGTGCCGAGGTGTCCGCGGCCATCGCCGAGGGCGCGCGGCTGATCGTGCTCTCCGACCGCGGTATCGACGAGGACCACGCGGGTATCCCGTCGCTGCTGCTCACCGGCGCGGTGCACCACCACCTGGTGCGCGAGAAGACCCGCACGCAGGTCGGCCTCATCGTCGAGGCGGGCGACGCGCGCGAGGTGCACCACATCGCGCTGCTGATCGGCTACGGCGTCGCGGCGGTGAACCCGTATCTGGCGATGGCGACCGTCGAGGAGATGGCCGACCAGGGCCTGATCCCCGGCGTCACCGCGAAGCAGGCGACCGCGAACCTGATCAAGGCGCTGGGCAAGGGTGTCCGCAAGACGATGTCGAAAATGGGAGTGTCCACAGTGGCCTCCTACACCGGCGCGCAGATCTTCGAGGCGGTCGGGCTCGGCGACGAGGTCATCCAGAACTGCTTCACCGGCACCACTTCCCGGCTCGGCGGCGTCGGCTTCGACACGCTCGCGCTGGAAGTCGCCGAGCGGCACCGCCGGGCGTTCCCGCGCGACGGGTTCCGCGCGAACCACCGCGAGCTGGAGACCGGCTCGGACTACCAGTGGCGCCGCGAGGGCGAGCCGCATCTGTTCAACCCGCAGACGGTGTTCAAGCTGCAGCATTCCACCCGTGCCGGGAAGTACGAGGTCTTCAAGGAGTACACGAAGGCCGTCGACGACCAGGCGCAGAAGCTGTACACGCTGCGCGGGCTGTTCGACTTCAAGATCGGGCAGCGGCCCGCCGTGCCGATCGAGGAGGTCGAGCCGGTCTCCGAGATCGTCAAGCGGTTCGCCACCGGCGCGATCTCCTACGGCTCGATTTCGGCGGAGATGCACGAAACCCTGGCCATCGCGATGAACCGGCTCGGCGGCAAGTCGAACACCGGTGAGGGCGGCGAGGATCCGGACCGGCTCTACGACCCCGAGCGCCGCAGCGCGGTCAAGCAGGTCGCGAGCGGCCGGTTCGGTGTCACGAGCGAGTACCTGGTCAACGCCGACGACATCCAGATCAAGATGGCGCAGGGCGCGAAGCCCGGCGAGGGCGGCCAGCTGCCCGGCGCGAAGGTGTACCCGTGGATCGCGAAGACGCGGCACTCCACGGCGGGTGTCGGGCTGATCTCGCCGCCGCCGCACCACGACATCTACTCGATCGAGGATCTCGCGCAGCTGATCCACGACCTCAAGAACGCCAACCCGGCCGCGCGGATCCACGTGAAGCTCGTGTCCGAGGTCGGCGTCGGCACGGTCGCGGCCGGTGTCTCCAAGGCGCACGCGGACGTCGTGCTCATCTCCGGCCACGACGGCGGCACGGGTGCTTCCCCGCTGTCGTCGATCAAGCACGCGGGCGGCCCGTGGGAACTCGGGCTCGCCGAGACGCAGCAGACGCTGCTGGCCAACCGGTTGCGCGACCGCATCGTCGTGCAGACCGACGGCCAGCTCAAGACCGGCCGCGACGTCGTCATCGCGGCGCTGCTCGGCGCCGAGGAGTTCGGTTTCGCGACCGCGCCGCTGGTGGTGTCCGGCTGCATCATGATGCGGGTGTGTCACCTCGACACCTGCCCGGTCGGCGTCGCGACGCAGAACCCCAAGCTGCGCGAGAAGTTCAGCGGCAAGGCGGAGTACGTGGTGAACTTCTTCGAGTTCATCGCCCAGGAGGTCCGGGAATACCTGGCGGAGCTGGGTTTCCGGTCCATCGCCGAGGCCGTCGGCCACGCGGAGATGCTCGACAAGCGCAAGGCGATCGATCACTGGAAGGCCGCCGGGCTCGACCTGTCGCCGATCTTCCACGTGCCCGACATGGCGCCGGCCGGGCTGCGGCACCAGCAGACGGTGCAGGACCACGGGCTGGAGAAGGCGCTCGACAACACGCTGATCCAGCTCGCCGAGGGCGCGCTGTCCTCCGGCGACAAGGTGCGGCTGGAACTGCCGGTCCGCAACGTGAACCGGACGGTCGGCACCATGCTCGGCCACGAGCTCACCAAGCGATGGGGTGGCGAAGGCCTGCCGGACAACACGATCGACGTCACCTTCACCGGGACCGCCGGTCAGTCGTTCGGGGCGTTCGTGCCCAAGGGCATCACACTGCGGCTCTACGGCGACGGCAACGACTACGTCGGCAAGGGTCTCTCCGGTGGGCGGCTCATCGTGCGGCCGCCGAAGGTGGCGCGGTACAACGCCGAAGAGCACATCATCGCGGGCAACGTGATCGGTTACGGCGCCACGAGCGGCGAGATCTTCATCCGCGGCAAGGTCGGCGAGCGGTTCTGCGTGCGCAACTCGGGCGCGCTGGCCGTCGTCGAAGGCGTCGGCGACCACGGCTGCGAGTACATGACCGGTGGCCGCGTCGTCGTGCTCGGCAGCGTCGGCCGGAACTTCGCGGCCGGCATGTCGGGCGGCGTCTCCTACGTGCTGGACCTGCCCGCGCACCGGATCAACCCGGAGATGGTCGACGTCGACCCGCTGGATTCGTCCGATGTGGACTTCCTGCGCGAGGCGCTCGAAAAGCATTACGACGAAACGGAGTCCGCGGTCGCGCGTGCGCTGCTCGCCGATTGGGACGCCGCCGTCGACCGGTTCGGCAAGGTCATGCCGAAGGACTACAAGCGCGTGCTCGCGGCGCAGGCTGAGGCCGAGCGTGACGGGCGTGACGTGAACGAGGCGATCATGGAGGCCGCACATGGCTGACCCCAAGGGCTTTCTGACCACCACTCGCGAGACGCCCAAGAGCCGTCCCGTCGACCTGCGCCTGATGGACTGGCGCGAGGTGTACGAGGACTTCGCGACGTCGAAGCTCCAGAAGCAGGCCGGACGCTGCATGGACTGCGGTATCCCGTTCTGTCACCAGGGCTGCCCGCTCGGGAACCTCATCCCCGAGTGGAACACGCTGACCTGGCGTGACGATTGGCGCGAGGCGGCCGAGCGGCTGCACGCGACCAACAACTTCCCGGAGTTCACCGGGACCCTCTGCCCGGCGCCGTGCGAGACGGCGTGTGTGCTCGGGATCAACGACGATCCCGTCACCATCAAGCGGGTCGAGATCTCGATCATCGACCGGGCCTTCGAAGAAGGCTGGGTCACGCCGGAGATGCCGGTCGTCAAGACGGGCAAGAAGGTGGCCGTGGTCGGGTCCGGCCCGTCGGGACTCGCCGCGGCGCAGCAGCTCACGCGCGCGGGCCACAGCGTCGTGGTCTTCGAGCGGGCCGACAAGATCGGCGGGCTGCTGCGCTACGGCATCCCCGAATTCAAGATGGAGAAGCACCGCCTCGACCGGCGCCTCGACCAGATGCGGGCCGAGGGCACGGAGTTCCGGACCTCGGTGAACGTCGGCGTCGACCTCACCGTCGAGGAACTCAAGTCGTCCTACGACGCCGTGGTCCTCGCCGGCGGCGCGACCGCGTGGCGCGACCTGCCGATCCCGGGTCGCGAGCATGACGGCATCCATCAGGCGATGGAATTCCTGCCGCACGCCAACCGGGTCGCCGCCGGTGAGCTGGACGTCTCGCCGATCAGCGCCGAGGGCCTCGACGTCGTGGTCATCGGTGGCGGCGACACCGGCGCGGACTGCGTCGGGACCTCGCACCGCCAGGGCGCGAAGTCGGTGACGCAGCTGGAGATCATGCCGAAGCCGCCGCTTTCGCGGTCGGACGCGCATCCGTGGCCGACGTACCCGATGATCTACCGCGTCTCGTCCGCGCACGAAGAGGGCGGCGAACGGCTGTACTCGGTCAACACCCAGGAGTTCCTGGCCGACGCCAATGGGCACGTGCGCGCGCTGAAGCTCGTCGAGGTGCGCAACGAGGGCGGCAAGTTCGTCCCCGTGGAAGGCACCGAACGCGAACTGCCCGCGCAACTGGTGCTGCTCGCGATGGGCTTCGTCGGCCCGGAGCGGGAAGGCCTGCTGGAGTCGCTCGACGTCGAACTGGACCAGCGCGGCAACGTCGCCCGCGACAAGTCCTTCAAGACCAGCGTCGACAACGTGTTCGTGGCGGGCGACATGGGCCGCGGCCAGTCGCTCATCGTGTGGGCGATCGCGGAAGGCCGCTCCGCCGCGGCCGGGGTGGACGCGTTCCTCACCGGGCGGGACGTGCTGCCCGCGCCGATCGCGCCGACCGACCGGCCGCTCACCTAGGCGACTCTCAGTACATGAAGGCCCCCTTCCTTGCGCCAGGCGCAAGGAAGG
>NZ_JBHVKW010000137.1:0-19848 GCF_042797905.1 Amycolatopsis sp. NPDC057786 | reverse complement strand
TTCGCAAGACAACCCCAACCAGGGCGTCAGTGGCTTTCCGAGCCAGACCCCGCCAGAACTCCATCCACACACATCATCATCACTGTGGCTTTCGCAACCCCTGGCGAGGCACGCCACTCACGAGACCCCTAGGAGAGCCGGTCCAGATCCTCAGGCGTGTCGATGTCGTCGCTCTCACCCGGCTCCTCGGGCACCTCGACGATCTCCAGCCCGCCCAGCGTCCGCCGAAGCGACGCGTTCTCCACCGTCTCCGGCAGAGCGTCGCGCAACGCCTCCGCGCGCCAGGCACCGAGCAGCCATTGCCGCTCCCCCGAGGCGTCGACCAGCACCGCACCCGAAGCCCGGCCGAGCGCGGCCAGCAGCCGGTCCACAGTGGACTTCCGGACGCCCGCGAGATCGCCGGCCAACACCACGACGAGCTCAGAACGCACCAACGCGAGCCCGGCGGCCAGCGCGGCCACCGGTCCCGTTCCCGGTGAGGACTCACGGGTCCAGACGACATCGCCGAATCCCGGCCGTTCCGGGCCGACGACGATCACCGGATCCGCGTCCGCGAGCGCGGCCAAAGCCCTGGCCAGCAACGGCTTTCCACCCACGGGGAGCGCGGGTTTGTCCACACCGGACAGACGACGCGCGGCGCCACCCGCCAGCACGATCCCCGCGTACGCCACGCCTAGCCGATCAGGCGGGTCGCGTACGGCATGATGCCGCCGTAGCGCACCGGCGCGATGCGAACCCGCAAACCGGACTGCGGCGCCTCGACCATCTGCCCGTTCCCGAGGTACATCGCGACGTGGTGGATACCTCGCGCGCTGCCGCCCCAGAAGAGCATGTCGCCGCGGCGCATCTGGGAGAGCGGCACCTTCCGCCCGGCGTTGTACTGGTAGCCGCTGTAGTGCGGGAGCGACTTCACCCCGGCGAACGCGTAGATCATCAGGCCCGAGCAGTCGAAGCCGATCTTGTTGTAGTCGCCGTAGCGGTCGGCCGTTCCACCGTCGCGGATTCCGCGCGTCGGGCCGGACGTATTGCCGCCACCCCAGGCGTACACCACCCCGAGCTGCGACAAAGCGCGCCGGACGACGGCTTCGACGCTCGCTCCGGCGGGAGCCGACTGGACGGGCCTGCCCGTCGGGCGGCCACCTCCACCTTGGCTGGGGCTGGGCCTCGACGCGGCGAGAGCGGCCTGCCGGGCACGCTCCTCGTCCTCGCGTGCCTTCTGCGCCTTCCAGTCCTCGTAGCGCTGCCGCTGCCCCTGCAGGCCGCTGACCTTCTGCTGCGCTTCGTAGAGCTGCTTCTCGACGCTCGCCTTGTCGGCTTCGAGCTTCTCGTTCTGAGCGGCCTGAGTGTCCTGCGCGTGCTGAGCGGCGCTTTGGGCGTTGTCGGCCTCGTGTTTGGCAGCCTCGGCCGCGCGCTTGCGCTCCTGCGCTATCTCCAGCTTCTTGCGCGCGGTCGCGTCCTTGTTGGACTTGTCCGTCTGCGCGCGCTTCATCGTGTCGAGCGCGTTGAGCCTGCTGCCGCCGACCGCGTCGAGCATCTGGGCGCGGCCGAGCAGTTCCTTCGGGCTGTTGGCCGTCAGGTAAGCCGAAACCGAGCCGATCTTGCTGCCCTGCTGGAAGCTGGCGGCGGCGAACCGGTCGAGGTCGGCGCGAGCCTTGTCGATGGCGGCCTGCGCCGCGTCGGATTCGGTGCGCGCGGCCTGCGCGTCGCGATCGGCCTGCGCGGCTTCGTCCTGCGCGGTCTCCGCGTCGACCCTCGCCTTGTTGGCCTCTTCCATCTTCAGCTCGACGTCGTCGTTGAGCTGGGCGAGCTTCGACTCGGCCTGCGCCAGCTGGTTCGTGAGCCTGCCGACGTCACCCGCCTTGGCGTTGGCCTCGGCCTTGCTGGAGTTGATTTCGGAGTCGCTGGGGTTCGGCGGAGGCGGCGGAACCGCGACGGCCGTGCCCGTCACCCCGAGCAACAGGGCGATGCCGAGCGCGCCGATGGTCATGCCACGGCGGGCACCGGCCCCGGACCCGGCTTCACCACGCACGATCCACCCACCTCCCGATCTTGAACAACGACCTCACTGTGCCACTGCCGTCACAGCATTACCAGAAGCACCACCAGGAACTTACACACCGTAGGCACCATTTCCCCTCAACGGGGGACGAACAGACGAACGTTTCGTCACTCGAACGGCCGCAGGTCGATGAGACCTTCATGACCCGCGTGTCGGCTTGCCAGGTAAAAAGGACGGGCGTACTGTTTGGGGAGACGAACGAGGTGTGCCATCCCGCGTCCGGACCTACGGTGGGGGTGCGCAAGACTCGCTCCCGGCCGACCCGAACGGCCTGGAGAACTCACCGAACTGACCCGCCACTGGAGTTAGAAGTGACCGCACCCGCCAGCAAGGACAGCTTCGGCGCCAAAGACACGCTGAAGGTGGGCGACGCCTCCTACGAGGTGTTCCGCCTGAACAAGGTCGAGGGCTCCCAGCGCCTTCCCTACAGCCTGAAGATCCTGCTCGAGAACCTGCTGCGGACCGAGGACGGCGCGAACATCACCGCCGACCACATCCGCGCGCTCGGCAACTGGGACGCCAAGGCCGACCCGTCGATCGAGATCCAGTTCACGCCCGCCCGCGTGATCATGCAGGACTTCACCGGCGTGCCCTGTGTCGTCGACCTCGCCACCATGCGCGAGGCCGTCACCGACCTCGGCGGCGACCCGGACAAGGTCAACCCGCTCGCCCCCGCCGAGCTGGTCATCGACCACTCCGTGATCATCGACGTCTTCGGCCGCGCCGACGCCTTCGAGCGCAACGTCGAGATCGAGTACGAGCGCAACCGCGAGCGCTACCAGTTCCTGCGCTGGGGCCAGGGCGCCTTCGACGAGTTCAAGGTCGTCCCGCCGGGCACCGGCATCGTGCACCAGGTCAACATCGAGCACCTCGCGCGCACGGTGATGGCCCGCAACGGCCAGGCGTACCCCGACTCCTGCGTCGGCACCGACTCGCACACCACCATGGTCAACGGCCTCGGCGTGCTGGGCTGGGGCGTCGGCGGCATCGAGGCCGAGGCCGCCATGCTGGGCCAGCCGGTCTCCATGCTCATCCCGCGCGTCGTGGGCTTCAAGCTCACCGGCGAGATCCCGACCGGCGTGACCGCCACCGACGTAGTGCTCACCATCACCGAGATGCTGCGCAAGCACGGTGTGGTCAGCAAGTTCGTCGAGTTCTACGGCGAGAGCGTCGGCGCGGTGCCGCTGGCCAACCGCGCCACCATCGGCAACATGAGCCCCGAGTTCGGCTCCACCGCGGCGATCTTCCCGATCGACGACGAGACCGTCCGCTACCTCAAGCTCACCGGCCGCTCCGAGGAGCAGGTCGCGCTCGTCGAGGCCTACGCCAAGGAGCAGGGCCTCTGGCACGACCCGTCGCACGAGCCGGAGTACTCCGAGTACATCGAGCTGGACCTGTCGACGGTCGTCCCGTCGATCGCCGGCCCGAAGCGCCCGCAGGACCGCATCGAGCTCACCGACGCGAAGAACTCGTTCCGCAAGTCGATCCACGACTACGTGGGCGGCGAAGAGGTCCCGCACACCAACGTGGACGAAGCCGTCGAGGAGTCCTTCCCGGCCAGCGACCCGGCCGCCCTCTCGTTCAAGGACGAGGGCGCGGTCGACATCCAGTCGGCGGCGAACGGCCACACCGGCCGCCCGACCAACCCGGTCAAGGTCAGCACCTCCGACCGCGGCGAGTTCATCCTCGACCACGGCGCCGTGGTGATCGCCTCGATCACCTCCTGCACCAACACCTCCAACCCGTCGGTCATGCTCGGCGCGGCGCTGCTCGCCAGGAACGCGGTCGACAAGGGCCTCGCGGTCAAGCCGTGGGTCAAGACGTCGATGGCGCCGGGTTCGCAGGTCGTCACCGACTACTACGACAAGGCCGGCCTCTGGCCGTACCTGGAGAAGCTGGGCTACCACCTGGTCGGCTACGGCTGCACCACCTGCATCGGCAACTCCGGCCCGCTCTCGGACGAGATCTCCGCGGCGATCCAGGAGAACGACCTCACCGCGGTTTCGGTGCTCTCGGGCAACCGGAACTTCGAAGGCCGCATCAACCCCGACGTGAAGATGAACTACCTCGCGTCGCCGCCGCTGGTCATCGCGTACGCGCTCGCCGGCACGATGGACTTCGACTTCGAGACCCAGCCGCTCGGTCAGGACTCCGAAGGCAACGACGTCTTCCTGAAGGACATCTGGCCGTCGGCCAAGGAGATCCAGGAGACCATCGACTACGCGATCACGCAGGAGATGTTCACCAAGGACTACGCCGACGTCTTCGACGGTGGCGAGCGGTGGAAGTCGCTGCCCACCCCCGAGGGCAAGACCTTCGACTGGGACGCGGAGTCCACCTACGTCCGGAAGCCCCCGTACTTCGAGGGCATGCAGGCGGAGCCCGCCCCGGTCACCGACATCTCCGGTGCGCGTGTGCTGGCGAAGCTGGGCGACTCGGTCACCACCGACCACATCTCCCCCGCCGGCGCGATCAAGCCGGGCACCCCGGCCGCGCAGTACCTGACCGAGCACGGCGTGGAGAAGAAGGACTTCAACTCCTACGGCTCGCGTCGCGGTAACCACGAGGTCATGATCCGCGGCACCTTCGCGAACATCCGGCTGCGCAACCAGCTGCTGGACGACGTGCAGGGCGGCTACACCCGCGACTTCACCCAGGACGACGCCCCGCAGGCGTTCATCTACGACGCGGCGCAGAACTACGCGGCGCAGGACATCCCGCTGGTCGTCCTGGGCGGCAAGGAGTACGGCTCCGGTTCCTCCCGTGACTGGGCGGCCAAGGGCACGCGCCTGCTGGGCGTGCGCGCGGTGATCACCGAGTCGTTCGAGCGCATCCACCGGTCGAACCTGATCGGCATGGGTGTCATCCCGCTGCAGTTCCCGGCGGGCGAGTCGGCCTCGTCGCTCGGCCTCGACGGCACCGAGACGTTCGACATCTCGGGCATCACGAAGCTGAACGACGGCGAGACCCCGCGCACGGTCCACGTCACCGCGACGAAGACCGACGGCACCAAGGTGGAGTTCGACGCGGACGTCCGCATCGACACCCCGGGTGAGGCGGACTACTACCGCAACGGCGGCATCCTGCAGTACGTCCTGCGGAAGATGACCAAGGCGTAAGCACGGCACACCAAGGGACCCTTTCCCCGCACTTTGGGGAAAGGGTCCCTTCGTGTTCTTCGGTAGCGTGGCCGTATGACCACGGGGAGAGTTCAGGTCGAAAACGGCGAATTGGCGTACGAGGTCCGGGGTGACGGCGAGCCGGTGATCCTGCTGCACGGCGGGATGCTCGACTCGCGGATGTGGGACGCGGAGATGGCGGCGCTCGAACGTCACCACACCGCCATCCGGTACGACGCGCGCGGGCACGGCGAGTCGTCCACACCGACGGAGCGGTTCAAGCACTACGAGGATCTCCGCGAGCTGATGGCCGCGCTGGGACTCCCCCGCGCGTCCCTGGTCGGGCTATCGGGCGGGGGCCGGATCGCGGTCGACTTCGCGCTGACCTACCCGGAACTGGTCGAGAGCCTCGTGCTCGTCGCCACCGGCCTCAGCGCGATGGTGACGAAGGACCCCTTCGTCTTGGAGCAGACCAAGAAGCTCGAAGAGGCCGCCGCCAAGGGCGACCTCCCGGCCGCCATCGAAGTCATCCTGCGTATGTGGGTGGACGGACCGCGGCGCGGGCCCGCGGACGTCGATCAGGAAGTCCGGCGGCGGTGCCAGGAGATGTACACGCAGACGGTCGTGCGGCACGGGCTCTCGGGCTTCACGCTGATGGACGAACTCCGGGCCACCGAACGCATCGGTGAACTGACCCCGCGCACCTTGACCTTGGTGGGGGATCTGGATTCCACGGACATCGCCGCCATCGCCTGCCGAATCGAAAGCGAAGCACGCGACGCCCGGAAACTGGTCGTTCCCGGGGTCGCGCACATGATCAACCTGGAGAAACCCGCCGAGTTCTCCCGGATACTGCTGGATTTCCTGGCCTGCTCGTGAGTGGTGAGGACGGTTCTAACCGTCATTGCCACTCACGAGGTCGTCTTCCCGGTGTTCCGGGCGGCGGTCGACGACGCGGCCGAGCGGGCGCAACAGCACGTTGACCCCGACGATCACCACGGTCCCGGCGAGCGCGACGCCGTAAAGCCCCGCTCCCGCAAGGGATCCGACGGCCGCGGAGCACCACAGAGTGGCCGCGGTGTTGAGCCCGCGCACGTTCAGCCCGTCCCGCAGGATCACCCCGGCGCCGAGGAAACCGATACCGGAGACGATCTGGGCGGCGACGCGCGTCGGATCGGCGTCACCACTGGTGTTCAGCCCGCCGAAACCGTGGGCGGACAACAGGACGAAGAGGGTCGCGCCGACGGCGACGAGGGCGTTGGTGCGGAGTCCGGCCATCCGGGCGCGGTACTGGCGCTCGATGCCGATGACGGCGCCGAGGCCGACGCCGGTGCCGACCCTGAGCAGCATTTCGAAGGTGTTCATGATTCCGGCTCTTTTCTGGCGTGCGTACACAAAGCCAGACAGGGAAAGGAGACCGGAGCAGGTCAGCGCACCGCGCACACGGGTGAACGGCGACCACGTCCGGTCGGTCCAGAACTGTCTTCCGGCATGTGCCGCTCACCTCGCTTTCGTACTCGATCGGTGTTGATCAACCTTCGGGACTCTACCACCGGACGAGCCGAGCGCGGCGTGGATCGTGTCACGCAGCCAGCGCTGGGCAGGGTCGGCGTCGAGGCGCGCGTGCCAGAGCTGGCAGACCTCGATGGGCGGAAGATCCGCGGGGATCGGGAACCAGCGGATGCCGAGCGACCGGCCGTACTGCTCGGCGAGCCGCTGGGGCGCGAGCCCGATGTAGTCGCTCGACGCGACCAGGAACGCGGCGACGGCGGAGGTGGGGACGACCGCCGCGACCCGGCGCTGGAGACCGGCCGCCTCGAGAACGTCGTCGAGCGGTCCCCTGCCCCGGCCGCGTCGTGACGCGGAAACGTGCGGATACCGGCAAAGCTGCCTCAGCGTCGGGCGGCGCACATCGCCGAGCGGGCCGCCGGCCCTGACGATCGCGACCACTCGTTCGTGGTACAGCAGCGTCGAACGGATGTCGGGCGCGGCGATGTCGCCCGCGCCGATGTCCAGGTCCACGGAACCATCTCGCAAGGCCTCGGTGCTTTCGCTGCCCTCGGCGACGAAACGCAGGACGACACCCGGCGCGACCGCGGCGGTCGCCTCGGCGGCTGCCGTCACCAGTGTCGCGGCGACACCGTCGTTGATGCGGATGGTGAAGGTGCGTTCGAGATCGCCGATCGCCAGCTCGCGGTCGGCGCTGATCAGGGCCGAGGCCTCGTCGAGCAGGGACCGCACCCGCGGCGCCGTCCGGAGCGCGAACGGCGTCGGCACCATGCCGCGGCCGGCGCGCACCAGGATCGGATCGCCCATGGCCCGCCGCAACCGGCCGAGCGCCCGGCTGGCGGCGGGGATCGACAGATGCAGCCGTTCGGCCGCCGCCGTCACGCTGCCCTCCCGTAGCAACGCGTCGAACACGCGCAAAAGGTTGAGGTCCAGCTGGTCGACCATAGTTGCATCGTACGCAAGTCTGACTTGTCAAAGTTGCGTGGCATGAAGAATCGGCAGGCCCATAGCGTCGTGGACATGCCACTCCGACTTCAAGTCCGCGACAGCCCCGAAGCCGCGACGGACCGGCGCGGCCTGCTGGCCGTCATGTGCGCCTGTGTCGTGCTCATGGTCGCGATGGTCGCCGCGATCAACCTCGCCGTTCCGATGCTGGCCGCGAGCGAGCTTCACCCGTCCGCGTCGGCACTGATCTGGATCGTCGACACCTATGTCGTTTTCTTCGCCTGCCTCGTGATCCCCGGCGGAGCGGCGGGCGACCACTTCGGCCGCAAGGGCGTCCTGCTGGCCGGTCTGACACTGTTCGCGCTCGGCGCGCTGCTGTCGGCGCTCGCGCCGAACGTGCCCTTCCTGCTGGCGGGCCGGGCGATCACGGGGATCGGGGCCGCCGCGGTGCTGCCCAACACGCTCGCCGTCCTGCTGCACGCCGTCCCCGCCGAACGCAAGGGCGTCACCATCGCGACCTGGGCTTCGATGACGGGCATCGGTGGTGTGGTCGGCAATGTCGGCGGCGGCGCGGTGCTGGCAGGCGGATCGTGGCGCTGGCTGTTCGCGGCGGCCGTCCCGTTCTCCTTGGCGCTCCTCGCCCTGGCCGCCCGGATCGCACCGGTGTCCCCCAGGCACGACCGCCCGCTCAGCCCGCTCGGCGCCGTCCTGCTCGTCGGCGCGTCCGTCGCGTTGCTGCTGGGCATCGTCGAGGGACCTGAAGCGGGTTGGGGCAGCCCGATCGTCCTGGCCGGATTCGCCGGTGCGGTCGTGCTTTTCGCGCTGTGGACGCTCGTGGAGCTGAAGGCCGAGCACCCGCTGCTCGATCCTCGGTTGTTCCGCGTGCCCGCGTTGCGCAGCGCCTGTCTCGGTATGACCGCGATCTTCTTCGGGATGTTCGCGCTGTTCTACGTCAACGCGTCCTTTCTCCAGTACGGCATGGGTTTCAGCGTGCTGCTGACCGGGCTCGGGATCATCCCGCTGACCGTCCCGGTCGTCCTCGGCGCGCGGCACGTGGGCAAGCTCGTCCGGCGCTTCGGAGTCGACACCGTCATCGCCATCGCGTTCGTCTGCTGCGGCGGCGGCCTCGTCGGACTGTCCACATGCGACGCCTCGACGCCGTACCCGGCCTACGCGGCCTGGCTGGTGGTGACCGGCGTCGGTGTCACGCTGGCCCTCCCGACCCTGTCCGCCGCGATCTCCGGCTCTCTTCCGCCGTCGCAAGCCGGTGTCGGCGCCGGGCTGCAGGCCACCACCCGCGAATTCGGCAGCGCGCTCGGTGTCGCGGTCATCGGCACCGTCCTCACCGGACGGTTCGCCGCCGCACTGCCGCCCGACGTCCGCGCGGACCACGATCCGCACACCGTGGCGCAGGCGCTCGCAGTCGTCCCCGGCCGCTCTCCCGAAGTGATCTCCGCGTTCGTCACCGCCGCGAGCACGGCCCTGCGGGTGATCGGCGTCAGCGTGCTCGTCCTCGGGGCACTCGTCGTCCTCCAAGCACGACTTTCCCGCGAAACCAAGTAGCGGACCGAAGCCTGACCGAAAGGAAGCATCATGTCCGAAGTAACTGCTTTCATGCTGGTGAAGACCATGCCGGAATGGCTCAGCCTCACCGTCGAACAGCGCGTGAAGGCCTTCAAGACCGAAATCCTCCCGGTGATCGAGAGCAAGGTGAAGGGCGTCCGGTCCCGGTTCTTCGACACGGAGTTCTACTCCGCGCGAGTCACCGATGTGTGGGTGTGGGAGGCCGACGACCATCACTCGTACCAGTTGCTCATCGAGGCGCTGCGCGAGACGCCCTTCTGGGACCGGTACTTCGACGTCGTCGACCTCCTGGTCGGGGTCGAGAACGCGTACGCGGCGAACTACGGTCTCGACGCCTACGCGAGCGTCAACGTCTGAGGGCGGCGGGTGAGCCAGGCGCACCGGCGGCCGCGACCACGCCGAAGCCGGTGCCCTGGTTACCCACCCGGATGGCCTGGACGAGCAGTCGTCCGGCCTCTCCGGCCCTCCCCGTCCGGAACCCTAGGGCCGGACGTTGGGGACCGGTCCCCGGACGCCACGAAGGCCACCGCCGCGACGGTGGCCTTCGTGGTCATCAGCCCTGGATCAGGCGGTTTCGAATGGCTGGACGTTCGGCTGGAAGACCTGGCCGTTGGCCGGGACCTTCAGGTCGATCAGGTAGTCGGCCGTCACCTTGTCCACCCCGAGGGAGTCGCCAAGGATGCAGTGCCCGAAGGCGTCGACCGAGAGCAGGCGGGCGTTGCCCAGCTGGTCGGCCATCCGCTTCGAGAACAGGTACTGGGTCGCCGGGTCGTAGTAGTTGCCGATGACCAGCACCGGGGTGTCGGTCTTGGCCTGCCAAGGGCCGCGGTAGACGTCCGGTTTCTTCGCCGGCCACACCGGGCAGCCCGCGATGTCCGAGAACGCCTGGTAGCGACCGAAAGTGGGCGATTCCTTCTCCCACTTCGCGGCGATCTCCGGGACCTTCTCCTGCTTGATCGTGATCTTCTTGTCCGAGCAGTTCACGGCGAAGTAGGAGTCGTCGCCGGTGTACGGGCTGTCCGGGTTCACGTCCGCGCGCCCGTTCGCCCCCGACCGCAGCACCTTCAGCTCGACGGCCTGCGCAGTCTGCGTCTGCGCGGCGGGCGGGTGGACGACGTTGTACAGCGCCTGCAGGTCGTCGGCCAGCGACGGGAACGACGTCGGCGAGTACAGCACCCCGGCCACCGTGCTGGTGAACGCGTTGATGTCGTAGCTGCTCCCGTCCGGAAGCTTGATCGGCTGCTTGCGCAGGTGGTCGCGGATCTCGTCGAATTTCTCCCGCGGCGTGCCCTGGCTGAAGGAGCACTTCGGCCCGACCTGCGCGCACTTGCGCAGGAAGCCGTCCAAGGCGATCTCGAACCCGCGAGCGCGCTCGCGGTCGTACTGCACACCGTCGCTGGTGCGCAGCGCCGGGTCGACGTTGCCGTCGACGACGATCGCCCGGCTCTGCTTCGGGAACATCGACGTGTACGTCGACCCGATCAGGGTCCCGTACGAGAAGCCGACGAAGGTCAGCTTCTGGTCGCCGACGGCCGCCCGCATCTTGTCGAGGTCACGCACGACGTCCTTGGTGGACATGTGGTTCAGCAGCGCACCCGCGTTGTTCTTGCAGAACTGGCCGTAGTCGCGGTACGAGGCCAGCGTCCCGGAGATCTCCTGCCGGGTCAGCGGAACGGGGATCTGCGCGGAGAAGACGTCGTCCGCGTCTTCCTGCGTGGTGAAGCACTTGAGCGGGTTGCTGGCGCCGACCCCGCGCGGGTCGAACCCGATCAGGTCGAACCGGTCCAGCACCTGCGGCTGGAAGTAGTTCGCCGCACCGATCGGCATCCGGAATCCGGAACCGCCGGGGCCGCCCGGGTTGAGGAACAGCGAACCGACCTTCTTGTCGGGCGTTTTCGCCGCCCGCTTCAGCATCGCGATGTCGATGGTGCCGAGCGCCGCGTTGTCGTGGTCGATCGGCACGCGATACCGCGCACAGCTGTAGAACTTGGTCTGGTCGGCGGGAACACCGCGGATCTGGTCCGCCGTGCAGGCACCCCAGTTCACCGGCGCCGTCGCGCCGACCTGGGCGGCGGACACCCCGGCCTCCTGGGCGGCGACCGCCGTCCCGGACGCTCCGGTCAGCGCGGCGCCGGCCACGAGTGCCCCTACCAGTGCGAAACCGCGCACCGGCCTCCTTGTGGATCTCGGCAAAACGACTCCTCCCTCGGCTGGCGACGTGATGGGCCACGTCGCTCGGCGCGCCGTCGACGTCACGGCGCGTAACACCAAGCGAGCCTCGCACAAGCCGGTAACCCAGTCACCGGCCGAAAGGATGGTACGAACCTATCGAGTGGTTGTCTTCAACTCGAAAATCGGTAACACACGGCGAGCGGCTTGCTCCTCCATGGAGTAACCGGGCCAGAACTCCAGCAGCAGTTTCCACATCGCTTCGTACTCGTCTCCGCGCAGTTCCCTGGCCCTGACCGGGATCTCCTTGCCCGCGAGTGCGACGACCGCGTCGGGATTCGACCGCAGGTTGTGCGTCCACGCGGGATCGTTCGGCCTCCCCCAATTGGAGCCGACGAGCACGAAGTCCTCACCGTGCGGGAAGTACAGGAGATTGGTACTGCGGGCCAGGCCGCTCTTGCGGCCGGTCGTGGTCAGCCGCAGGGAGGGGAGCCCGGCCAGCGCGACCAGGCTCACCTTCCCTTTGAACAGCCGGTGGAGTCTCTTGTCCACCCAGATGATCCCGCCCGCGAGCCCCATCAGCCACGGTTTCGTGCCGAGCGCGCGGGCGAGCGACGTGAGAGGGTTAGCCACGGACAGATCTTGCCAGGCTCACCCCGAACCGCGATTCCGAGTCCGTCCACCATTTCTCCACCGAGAAACCGGCGGCGGCCAGTTCCGCGGCGATTCCCTCCCGCCGGAACTTCGCGGAGATCTCGGTACGCACGTATTCGCCCTCGGCGAACTTCACCTGCAGGTCGGCGCCCGGGATGTCGACGGTCAGCGGTTCGCGGGCGCGCAGGCGCATTTCGATCCATTCGTTCTCCTCGTCCCAATACGAGACGTGGTCGAACGCGGCCGGATCGAAGTTCGCGCCGAGACCGTTGTTGATCACGCGGAGCATGTTGCGGTTGAACTCGGCGGTGACCCCGGCCGCGTCGTCATACGCGCGTTCCAGGGTTTCCCGGTCCTTCACCAGGTCTGTCCCGAGAAGGAACCACTCCCCCTCGTCGAGCACGTCGCGGACCGAACGCAGGAACGTGGCGCGGTCGGCGGGGAGGAAATTGCCGATCGTGCCGCCGAGGAAGACCACCAGCCGCGGACGGTCACCCGGCAACAGGTCGAGATGCCGGGTGAAGTCACCGACCACGCCCCGGACCTCAAGGGACGGATAGTCGGCCGTGATGGCTTCCGCGGCTTCGGCGAGCGCGGTCTCGGAGACGTCGAGCGGGACGAACTCCTTCAACGTGCCGTGGCTCGTGAGGGCGTCGAGGAGGAGCCTCGTCTTTTCACTCGATCCGGAACCGAGTTCGACGAGGGTGTGCGCGCCCGAACTCTCGGCTATCTCACCACCGCGCGCGGCGAGCACCTCCCGCTCGCTCCGGGTCGGGTAGTACTCGGGGAGGGCGGTGATCTTCTCGAACAGTTCACTGCCGCGCGCGTCGTAGAACCATTTGGGCGACAACCATTTCTGGTCGGCCTCCAGGCCGGCGCGGACGTCCGCGCGCAGCTGCTCGGTGATATCCGATTCGCTGTGGTGTACGTCGAGGTCGACTTCGGTCATCGTGCCTCAGGGCTCCGATCGGCTTCGAGGGGAAGGATTTCCACACCGGCTCCGGTGACCCGGACGGCGTGGCGGTCGGGAACGGGAGTCCAGCCGGGGTCGTCGTCGCACGGTTCCGACGCGACGAGCACACCGCCTCCGGTGTCCCGATAGGACAGGGAATGCGTCCACGCGGTACCGATGAGCGTCCGGCCGTCGGTCAGCAGGAGATTGAGCCGCGAACCCGGCCCCGCCTCCTCGACCGCTCCGATCAGCCAGGTGACGGCCGCGAGCGGGTCTTCGCCCGCCTCGAGCCGCTCACGCAGCAATGCCCACAGCAGGACCGAATCCGTGGTCGCCTCCAAGGTCAGCAGCCGGGTGATCGGCAGTTTCGCGGCGAGCTCGGCCATCGAATCCGGCCAGCCCCGCACCAGCCCGTTGTGGCTGAAGAGGTAGCCGCCGCCGGTGAACGGCGCGTTCGCCGCCTCGACCACGGGCATCCCCGTCGTACCGTTCCGGACCGCGGCCAGGAAGGCGTGCGACCGGACCGATCCGGCCAGCGCCGGCAGGTCTCCGTCCGTCCACAGGGGAGCGGACCTGCGCAGCCGCAGCGGTTCGGGGCCCTCGGCGTACCAGCCGAGGCCGTACCCGTCCGCGTTGACCGAACCACCGCCCCGCATGTCACGAGGGGCGTAGGACTGTACGAGCAGCGAATGAGGAGCGTGAAAGAGCGTCTCGGCGGGCGAACGCGGCTCGCCGAGATAAGCGAGGTGACGGCACATGCCCCTCAGGCCACCTCGCTCGGACGAGCGTCCCGGGCACAGCGGAACCCGGAGAAGATCTGCCGCCGGATCGGGTGATCCCAGTTGCGGAACGTGCCGCGGATGGCCGCCGCGTCCGTGCCGAAGGAGCCACCCCGCAGGATCCGGTAGTCCCCGCCGAAGAACACCTCGGAGTACTCCTTGTACGGGAACGCGGCGAATCCCGGATACGCCTCGAAGCCGCTGCTGGTCCACTCCCAGACGTCGCCGATCAGCTGGTGCACGCCCAGCGGTGAGACACCCGCCGGATACGCGCCGACCTCCGCGGGCCGCAGATGCCGCTGCCCGAGGTTCGCGTGGTCGGGAGTGGGTTCCTCGTCACCCCAAGGGAACCGGCGCGACCGGCCGGTCGCCGGATCGAACCGGGCGGCCTTCTCCCACTCCGCCTCCGTCGGCAGGCGACGGCCCGCCCAGGCGGCGTACGCCTCGGCCTCGTGGAAGGAAACGTGGACGACGGGCTCCGCGGCGGGCACCTTCTCGTAGACGCCGAACCGCGTCCGCCACCAGCCGTCCTGCTCCCGTTTCCAGAAGCGCGGCGCCTCGATGCCGTGCTCGCGCCGGTACGCCCAGCCACGCTCGCTCCACCACTTCGGGTCTTCGTAACCCCCGGAGTCGAGGAACTGCGCGTACGCCCCGCAGGTGACCGGTGTGGTGTCGATGAAGAACGCCTCCACCGCGACCTCGTGCGCCGGACGCTCGTTGTCCAGCGCCCACGGCTCGGCGGAGGTGCCCATGGTGAAGGCGCCGCCGGGGACGAACACCTCCGCGGGCAGCGGCCCGGACCGTGACGGCGGCGGCGCGGGCGCGTGCAGGACCGGATCGCCCTTGCGGAGCTGATGGGTGGCCAGCATCGTCTCGTCGTGCTGCTGCTCGTGCTGGGTGATCATGCCGAAGGCGAAGGCGTCTTCGGTGAGCCGCCTGCCTTGCAGCGGAACGCTTTCCAGGATGTCGAAGGATTTCTCCCTGACCTCGCGGACGTACTTGCGCGCCTCTTCCGGGCCCAGCAGCGGCAGCGCCGGACGATCCGCGCGAGCGTGCTGGAACGCGTCGTAGATGTCGTCGATATCGGGCCGGAGCGCCTCGCGGCCGCCCACGTCACGCACCAGCCAGAGCTCTTCCTGGCTGCCGATGTGCGCGAGATCCCAGACCAGCGGCGACATCAGTTTCGAATGCTGGCGGACCAGGTCTTCGTCGTCGACGTCCGTCAGCGCGACACTGCGCTCGCGGGCCCTGGTGAGCGCCTCGGCCGCGTGCGCCCGCAGGTCTTGCGGGCTCAGCGCGCGAAGCGGGTTGGTCTCGGTGCTTTCCACGCTCATGACTGGTGGCTCCTCGAACCGTGCACGAGGGACTGCACGCCCTCGCTGATCTCCGTGATGGTCTCCGGCGGCAGACCGGTGGTGCCGAGTTCGGCACAGCCGAGGTCCACCACCTTGCTCGCGACAGTGGCGATCGCCGGGTCGGCGAGGCCGTACCGGGCCGCGCGCTCCCAGCCGCCCGTGACCGGTTCGCACAGTTCGAGCACCTTGTCCACTGTGGACGGCCGGGCGAGCAGTGCGGCCAGCAGGGCCACCGGATGGAGCCACCTCGCGGCGGGCTGGGCGTCCAGGTACCGGATCTCCAGATACCCCTGTGGACGGACCGGGGTGAAGAAGGTCGTCAGGTGATAGGCCAGGTCTTCCTCGGTCGGCCTGTCGAGCCCGGCGCCCTCGCCCCGTCCGTCGATCCAGTCGGCGAAAGTCAGGGAATCGGGCGCGTCCCAGCGGCCGTCACGGCCGGGAAGGACCATCAACGGGGTGTCCAGGATCCTGCGTGCCCACTCCCCCGCCGGATCCTCGCCCGGTTCCGCCGACCGGGTGCGGACCCGTTCCGTTTCCATCACGGCGAGCCAGCGCGCGGACGCGTGGCCGGTGTCGCGTCCGGCGTGGACCCGGGAGTTGGCGAAGGTGGCCAGCAGGGGCGGACCGAGCGCGTGGACCGCGGCCCAGCGGTCGGCCAGCTCGCCCGCCTCACCTGCGTCCACACAGACCTGCAGGCCGGCGGTGCTGCACATCATCGTCGCGCCCCCGGCACCCATGGGCGCGAAGCGGCGTTCCATCGCGGCGTAGCGGGGTGTGCCCAGTTTGCGGGAGGGGGCGCGATACCGGTCTATCCCGGAGTCCCCCAGGTGCAGGCCTCGGGCGGCGAGAAGATTTTCGAGGTGGGCCAGATCGGCCGAGACGACGGCGTCCAAGTGGCGCAGCGTGGTCTGTGGTTGAGCGGAGATCTCCACCTGGCATCCGGGCTCGAGGCTCAGCGGTGAACCTGCCGGAAGCGGGAGGGCGGGGCTGTCGGGGCGCAGGGTCCGCGGGGTGTGCGGGCCGAGCGCCGTGGCGAGATCGTCGGGATCGAGAGGCCGGGCGGGCTCGTCGGCGTAGTGCACGGTGAATTCAAGCTCCACGCCGAGGAGTCTCGGTGGCCCGTGCTTGAAGCACACGGAAGCCACATACGCCTCACCCTCGGCGCGGTCCGAGAGGACCTTCGCCGTCGCGTTCGACGCGCTCCCGGACTTCTCGGGGAAATCATGAACAGTAGTCATCTTTCCGCCGTCCAGTCGGTTGTCCGATAACTGAGCTACTTGACTTCGGACGCTACACGCGGGGTCCGACAAATTCAGGCCGGTTTCTTGCGGGGCAGGATCCCCGGCCACCTCCCCGTACCGGACGATTCAGGGCAAAGCGGGCTCCGTGCCCAGCCCGAGCGCGGCGGCCGCGTCGCGGACCGCCTCGATCACCAGCTGCAGGGCAGGCCGCCGTGACGAGGTCGTCCGATAGGCGATCGAAACCGTCCGGAGCAACGGTGTGGTCAACGCGACCACGTCGATCCCCGGCGGCCGGAGGCCGAGCCCGAGATCCGAAACGAGGGTCACCCCGAGCCCCGCCCGGACCATCGCCATCGCCGTCGACTGCTCCTCGACCTCGTGGTTGATCTTCGGCTCGAACCCGTGGCGGTGACACGCCGTGCGCACCGCGCGGCCGAAGTGACTTTTGGGGCTGGCGAGGATCCACGGGTGCTCGGCCAGTTCGAGCAATGACGCGCTCCCCGCGGGGACGGCGCCGGCGGGCACCGCGGCGTGCAGCCGTTCGACCGCGATCACCGCGCGTTCCAGACCCACGTCCCAGGGCATCGGCGCGTCGGAGTAGTCGATCACGAACGACAGATCCAGTTCGCCGTCCCGGACGGCGTCGGCGGTGTCCTCCGGCGCGAGTTCACGAGTCCGGACCTGGATCCCCGGATGCTCACCCGCCAGCGCGGTCAGCGCGTGCGGAAGCAGCCCCGAAGCGACCGACGCCCACACCCCGGCCATGAGCCGGACCGAAACGGTCTCCTGCGCCTCCTCCAAGGCGAGTGTCGCCCGCTCGACGGACCCCAGGATCTCCTCGGCGTGCTCGGTCAGCAACAGCCCCAGTTCGGTCAGCTGCACTCGCCTGCCGAAGCGTTCGAACAGCTTCGCGCCCACGTCCCGCTCCAGTTGCGCCAACTGCTGCGACACCGCCGAAGCGGTGTAGTGCAGCGAAGCGGCGGCCGCCGTGACGGTGCCACGCCGGCTCAGCTCGCGGAGCATCCTCAGGCGGTGCAACGAAAGCTCCATGAACCCAACGTAAACGGGCGCGGTCGCGGACGCCGGATGACGCGTTACACCAGTTTCTCTGCACGACATCGTTCAGATTCGGTAAATGGACGCCCGTGCCCGGCAGGGCGCACCCTCGGAAGTGCCGCAGGACGACCCCGGATCCCGAAGGAGGTGGCCGCATGGCCGCGAGGAACGCCGAACCGCTGATGAGGCTGATCTGGACCGACCCCGTCACCGGTGCCACCGGCTACCTCGTAGTGCACAGCCTGGTCTCCGGCATCGCGACCGGCGGGACCCGGATGCGCGCGGGCTGCACGATGTCGGAGGTCGAGGACCTGGCGAGGGGGATGGCGAACAAGACCGCGACCTTCGGCCTGCCGGTCGGCGGAGCCAAGGGCGGCATCGACTTCGATCCGAAGGACGAGCGCGCTTTCGGTGTGCTGGAACGGTTCTGCGCGTTCCTGCGGCCGTGGATCGACGACCACTGGGTGACCGCCGAAGACCTCGGCGTGCCCCAGCACCTGATCGACGAGGTGTTCGCGAAGCTCGGGCTCGAGCAGTCGTACCACGCGGCGATCCGCCGTTCGGCCGACCCGGCGCACACCCTTCGCCGCGTGCAGGCCGGGTTGAGCACACCGGTCCCCGGCGGGCTCCTGCTCGGCGACGTGATCGGCGGCTATGGCGTCGCGCAGGCCTGCCTCGGTGTCGCCGACGCCTGGGAATGGGCGGCCGAGAAGACCACGGTCGCCGTCCAGGGCATCGGCACCATGGGCGGCGGCGCGGCCTGGTACCTGCACGAAGCCGGCATGAAGGTGGTCGCGGTAGCCGACGCCGCCGGAACGCTGTACCGGCCTGAAGGCCTCGACATCCCGGCGCTGCTGGAGCTGCGGGACTCCTACGGTGAGATCGACCGCAGCCGGCTTCCCGCCGGCGTCCGGCCGCTCCCGCGCGACGAGATCGTGGCGACGGACGCCGACATCCTCGTCCCGGCGGCGATCTCCTACGCGCTGCGCGCCGGGAACCAGAGCGTGGTCAAGGCGAAGGTCGTCATCGAAGCCGCCAACGCGGCGACCACCCCCGACGCCGAGTCCGGACTCGCGGCTCGCGGCATCCCGGTGATCCCGGACTTCGTCGCGAACGCGGGCGCGGCCGCCTGGGCCTGGTGGCTCCTGCTCGGCGAGGTCGGCGCCGATCCGGCCGATTCGTTCCTGCGCCTGCGGACCGAGATGCGGGCGAAGGTGGCGCTGCTGCTGAGTTCGTGGAACCTCGACCGGATCGCGCCGCGCACCACCGGGCTGCGGCTCGCCGAAACCACCCGTTCGGACGCCGCCACTCCCGAAACCGCCCCCGCCCTGGTCATCCCGTGAGAATGCGCGTGACTCAGGAGGCGAAGCGGTCCGTCGCGCCGATGAGGACTTCGCGCATCGGCTCGTCCTGGGTGCTGTGGCCGACCTCGTCGATGATCACCAGTTCGCTGCCGGGCCACGCGTGGGCCAGCTCCCACGGGGTGCCGATGAGGTTGCCCAGGTCGAGGCTCCCTTCCGCGAGCACGGCCGGGATGTGGGCCAGCTTCCCGGCCTCCCTCAGGACCACGCCGTCGTCCAAAAAGGATCCCTGGCTCCAGTAATGCGTCACCAGCCTGGCGAAGGCCAGCATGAACCGCGGCGTCTCGAAACTCTTGTACGGCGGGGAAGTCGGGACGATCGCGTCCTCCCAGTCACACCAATCGGCGGCCGCCTTCCCGTGCACCGCCGGATCCGGGTCCATGAGCAACTTGTGGTAGGCCGCCGCCAGGTCACCGTCGCGATCCTCTTCGGGAACACCGTCGCGGAACTTCGCCCACGCCTCGGGGAAGACACCGCCGAGGCCGCGGGTGAGCAGATCGGTCTCACTCCGGCGGCCGGTGGCCAAACCCATCAGGACCATCTCCGAGACCCGGTCCGGATACCGCTCGGCGTAGACGAGCGCGAGCACCGAACCCCAGGAGCCGCCGAAGAGCAGCCACTTCTCGATGCCCAGATGCTCGCGAAGCCGCTCCATGTCCGCGATCAGATGGTCGGTGGTATTGGCGGAGAGATCGGCGACGGGCTCGCCTGCGTGCGGCGTGCTCCGGCCGCAGCCGCGCTGGTCGAAGAGCACGACCCGGTACTTGGCCGGGTCGAAGTACCGGCGCAGGCCGGTACTGCACCCGGTCCCCGGGCCGCCGTGCAGCGTGACGGCGGCTTTGCCGTCGGGGTTCCCGCAGACCTCCCAG
The DNA here is from genome assembly GCF_042797905.1 of Amycolatopsis sp. NPDC057786. Classification (NCBI taxonomy): domain Bacteria; kingdom Bacillati; phylum Actinomycetota; class Actinomycetes; order Pseudonocardiales; family Pseudonocardiaceae; genus Amycolatopsis; species Amycolatopsis sp. NPDC057786. The sequence continues at coordinate 196 of NZ_JBHVKW010000137.1, read as the reverse complement.
TACACGAGGTGCCCGTCGCCGACGTCGAGCATCCCGTGGTCGTACGGTTCGATTTCCGGATACAGCCGTGTCACGTTCTCTTCCTCCCGGAGCCCGCCAGAAATGCAACAGCGCTGTCACAATAGCCGGGGCAGGCTCCTGGGCGCGCGTGCTTTAAGTACATGAAGGCCCCCTTCCTTGCGTCTGACGCAAGGAA
>NZ_JBHVKW010000136.1:0-19891 GCF_042797905.1 Amycolatopsis sp. NPDC057786 | reverse complement strand
ACCTGATGTCCCGAAAGTGGCTTTCGCGACATGGGCGGGCCGGTGGAAGCCCGCACGGACTTCCGGTAGTGCGGTTCGCGCGTGATCAGAGGGACGACACGCGTGACTGAATGGACGACACGGCTGGCGGCCGGGGCCTGCCGCGAGTCGTCCATCTGAACACATGTGTCGTCCATCCAAGCACGTGTGTCGTCCGGCTGATCACGCGAACAAACCGCTCACGAGGCTAAGACCAACGTCACGTCCCGCTCCCACCGAAGGTGGAGGTCCCGGGTCAGGCTCCGGTCCGACGCGGTAGGGCAGCCCGTCACGTCAAGCTCTCCGCATGAGAAAAACGTTGGCATTACTGGCTTTCCTGCCACTGACCATGGCCATCCCGGCGACCGCCGAAGCGGCTCCGGCGCTGCGCTGGACGTCGCCGTGCCCGGACTACGGCATCACACCCTCACCGACCGAGGGCCTCGAATGCGCGAAACTCAAGGTGCCGCTGGACTACGCCGATCCCGGCGGGCGGACCATCGAACTCACCGTCTCCCGTAATGCGAGTAAGTCGCCGAAGCGACGCGGCGTGCTGCTGATGAATCCGGGCGGCCCCGGCAGCCCCGGCCTGGCCATGCCCGCGCAGCTCGCGGAGCGACAGGGACAGTCCGGGCTGCTCGACAGTTACGACATCATCGGATTCGATCCGCGCGGAACCACCTACAGCACACCGGTGACCTGCGACCTCACCGAGGAGCAGAAGTTCATCCTCGTCGGCCCGTACGCGGACGGCCCGCGTGACGTCGCCGAGAAGGCGGCGAAGTCCCGTGTGGTGGCCAAGCAATGTGCCGCGTCGAAGACGGCGGATCTCCTGCCGCAGATGACCACCGCCAACACCGCGCGCGACATGGACCGGATTCGCGAGGCGCTGGGGGAGCGGAAGATCTCCTATTACGGCGTCTCGTACGGGAGCTACCTCGGCGCCGCATACGCGTCGATGTTCCCCGCGCGCACGGATCGGATCGTGCTGGACAGCCTCGTCGGCCCCGGCGGACTGGACGTCCGGGCGCATCAGCGTTTCGCTGACGGCTTCGACGATCGTTTCGGCGACTTCACGGCCTGGGCGGCGGCCCGGGACGACGTCTACCACCTCGGGCGGACGCAGGCGGAGGTGACGGCGAAGTTCTTCTGGCCGAAAAGCGCCCGGGCATCCGAAGCGACACCTGGGGAGCGCTGTACGACGATGGGAACTTCCCACGTCTCGCCGTGCAGTGGACCGCTCCGTCCGCGAAGGCACAGGGCGGTCCGCTAGACACCGACAACCACGCCGCGCTCCAGCTCCAGGTGCTCTGCAACGACTCCGACTGGCCGGAAAGCGTGCGCTACTACCAAAAGGCGGTCGAACATGCCCGCGTGACGCATCCGCTGTTCGGCCCCGCCGCCGCCAACATCACGCCTTGCGCGTTCTGGCCTGCCGAACGCCGCGAGCCTCCGGTGCGGATCCACGACCGCGGACCGTCGAACATCCTGCTGGTGCAGAACCTGCGCGATCCGGCGACGCCGCTCGTCGGCGCCCGCGAGATGCGATCGGCGCTGGGCGCGCGGGCGAAGTTCGTCACCGTGGACGCGGGCGGGCACGGCGTCTTCACCATGGGGAACGCCTGCGGCAACGACTTCGTGCTCCGGTACCTGCGGGACGGCGCCCTCCCGGCGGCCGACACGCACTGCCGCTAGACCGAACGGCCCATACGCCACCCCGGATGCGGCCGAACGGCCGCTTGTACCCCAGGTAGCAGGACAAATACTTTCGAAATGTCGTGCAAGTCATACGGCAATTCACCGGTGGCGAAAGGTGGTACGCCATGAAGAGGACGGCTTCCCGGACGGGGATCCTGGCGGCGCTCGTCGGGCTGGCGGTGACGGGGCTGACCGCCGTCGCGAGCCCCGCTCACGCCGGACCGGTCCAGCATCAGGCAGCGACCGACGCGCGGGCGGTGTCGGCCTACTGGACGCCCGAGCGGATGCGGTCGGCGGTGCCGATCGAACAGCTGGTCCAGGCGCCCGCCTTCACTCCGAAGGACGTCGCGAAGGGCAAGAGCACGATCATCCAGAGCATTCCCAACGGTGGCGGCGCGTGGACCGGGGCGGGCAAGGTCGTCCAGACCGCGGGCCGGGTGTTCTTCACCATGGGCGGGCGGAACGCGTCGTGCTCCGGTGACGCGGTCACCAGCACGAACGGCAGCGTCGTGATCACTGCCGGCCACTGTGTGAAGTACCAGGGCGCCTGGCACACGAACTGGACCTTCGCGCCCGGCTACAACAACGGCAACACGCCCTACGGCACGTGGGCCGCGAAGAGCACGCTGACCACTCCGCAGTGGGAAGCGAGCGAGGACATGAACTACGACATCGGCGCGGCGGTGGTCAACCCGCTCAACGGGCAGAAGCTGACCGACGTCGTCGGCGCGCAGGGGATCGCGTTCAACCAGGCGCGCAACCAGTCGATGTACACGTTCGGGTACCCGGCGGCGGCGCCGTACGACGGCTCGAAGCTGATCTACTGCAGCGGGAGCACGTTCACCGACTTCCTGCTCACCAAGGACCACGGGATGAGCTGCAACATGACCGGTGGTTCGAGCGGCGGCCCGTGGTTCCTCAACTTCAGCGAGGCGACCGGCGCGGGTATCCAGGCCTCGGTGAACAGCTTCGGCTACAACTTCCTGCCCGGTTACATGTTCGGCCCGTACTTCGGTACGGACGCGCAGAACCTCTACAACAAGGCGCAGGCTGCCTGATCAGCCCGCCGCCCGTCCACGTTCTGGGACTTTCGTCCCGGTGGGCGGGCGGCTTTCGGCGCGGCATATCCTGGTCCGGTGAACTGGACAGTGGACGTTCCCGTCGACACGCTCCCCGAACTGCCTCCTCTGCCTCCCGAGCTGCGTGACCGGCTCGACGACGCGCTTTCCCGGCCCGCGGCGCAGCAGCCCGAATGGCCGGACGCCGAGCTGACGAAGCGTGTGCGCGGCGTGCTGGAGAGCGTGCCGCCGATCACGGTCCCCGCCGAGATCGACCGCCTCTCCGACCGGCTCGCGATGGTCGCCCGCGGCGAGGCGTTCCTGCTCCAGGGCGGTGACTGCGCGGAGACGTTCGAGTCGAACACCGAGCCGCATATCCGCGCCAACCTGCGCACCCTGCTGCAGATGGCCGTCGTCCTCACCTACGGCGCGAGCCTGCCGGTGGTGAAGGTCGGCCGGATCGCCGGCCAGTACGCGAAGCCGCGTTCGGCGTCCACCGACGCGCTCGGCCTGCCGGTGTACCGCGGCGACATCATCAACTCGCTCGTCGCCAAGCCCGAACTGCGCGTTCCCGACCCGGGCCGGATGATCCGCGCCTACGCGAACGCGGGCGCCGCGATGAACCTCGTCCGCGCGCTCACCGGCGCCGGCATGGCGGACCTGCACCAGGTGCACGACTGGAACAAGGACTTCGTGAAGTCCTCGCCCGCCAGCGAACGCTACGAGGCGCTGGCCTCGGAGATCGACCGCGGCCTGCGGTTCATGTCCGCCTGCGGCGTCACCGACTCCTCGCTCCAGTCCACCGAGATCTTCGCCAGCCACGAGGCGCTGCTGCTGGACTACGAGCGCTCCATGCTGCGGATGGACCGTGCGGACGCGGCGAACCCCAAGCTGTACAACCTGTCGTCGCACTTCCTGTGGGTGGGCGAGCGGACGAGGCAGCTCGACGGCGCGCACATCGCCTTCGCCGAACTGCTGGCCAACCCGATCGGCCTCAAGATCGGCCCGACGACCACGCCGGAGCAGGCCGTCGAGTACGTCCGCCGCCTCGACCCGCGCAACGAGCCCGGCCGCCTGACGCTGATCGCCCGGATGGGCAACGGCAAGGTCCGCGAGGTGCTGCCCGCGATCGTCGAGAAGGTCGAGGCGTCCGGGCACAAGGTCATCTGGCAGTGCGACCCGATGCACGGCAACACGCACGAGTCTTCGACGGGCTACAAGACCCGGCACTTCGACCGGATCGTCGACGAGGTGCAGGGCTTCTTCGAGGTGCACCGCAAGCTCGGCACGTACCCTGGCGGCATCCACGTCGAGCTGACCGGCGAGGACGTCACCGAATGCCTCGGCGGCGCGCAGGAGATCTCGGATCTGGACCTTTCGGGCCGGTACGAGACCGCTTGCGACCCGCGCCTGAACACGCAGCAGTCGCTGGAGCTAGCGTTCCTGGTCGCGGAGATGCTGCGCGGCTGACCGGTCCCGTACGCGCTATGAAAGGTCCTTTCCTTGCAAAATTTGCAAGGAAAGGACCTTTCATAGCGCGCTAGGCGGTGTCCAGCAGCCTCGCGGCCGACTTGAGCACCCCGTCCCGCAGCGAACCCACGTCCGAGACCGCCGCCCCGTTCGCCTGAAGTCCGATGTGGACCGAGTCGCGATAGGTCGCGACCGCGATCCCGACCGCCTGCCGCGGCGCCAGCGGCACGAACGGGTACACGCCGGCGACCTTCGTCCCGTCGAGGGTGAGCCGGTTGGGCGGCACCGGCACCGTGGTGACCACGAGGTCGAACAGCAGCGGCGCGGCCAGCCCGGCGGCCTTCGAACCGAGCCGGTGCAGCATCGGCGGCATCCGGTCGGCGAGGAGCGGGAACGCGCCCGCGCCCCGCGCCGGGCCCGCCGCCTTGTTCCGGCTCATCTCGCGCTGGACGGCCAGCAGCCGCTCCACCGGATCGTCGAGGCCGACCGGCAGGTCGCAGAGATAGCCCGACAGCTTGTTCCCGCCGAGCTGTTCGGCGGAGCGCCCGCGCACGCTGACCGGGATGAGTGCCCGCAGCGTCCGGTCGTCGGCACGCTGCCCGCGGTTGATCATCCAGTCGCGCAGCGCACCGCTGAGGATCGCCAGCACGACATCGTTGGCGGTCCCGCCGTGGGACCGGCGGATCCGCCGGATCTCGGCGGTGTCCAGCCGGACGAGACCGAGCCGTCGTTCGGTCGACGGCGGCGCGCTGATCGGCGAGAGCGGCGAACGGGTCGCGCGGACGACCGACGAGGCGATCCCGGCCTGGGCCAGCGTCGAGCCGACGGCCTCCTTGACAGCGTCCACAGGGGAGCGAGGCGCGGGCGGCCCGGACCCGCCGTGCGGGCGCCTCGGCGCACGGGGGAGTTCATCGAGCAGACCCACGGCGACGGCGTACGCGCCGGCTCCATCGGTGAGGGCGTGGTGCAGTTTCAGCAGCAGCGCGAACTCGCCGTCCGGCAGGCCGGTGACGAGATGCAAGTCCCACAAGGGTTTTCCGGTGTCGAGCGGCCGCCCCATCCAGCGCGAGGCGTAGGCGGAGAGCGGGTCCGGTTCGTACAGGGAGCTCAGATGGTGATGTGAAATATGTTCACTGGCAACGAAATCCGGGTCCTCGGCCCAGATGGCGGCGCCGGGTGGGAACAGCGCGGTGCGGGGGCGCTGACGCAGCTTCGGGAGCCGCGCGGCCCGCTCGGCCAGCAGCGCGGTCAGCTTACGCGCGTGCACCTGCCCATGCGGACGGAAGGTGACCACCGCGCCCATGTGCATGGGCGTCGTTTCGCTTTCCAGGCAAAGGAAAGCGACATCGAGTGCGCTCAGCTGGGGGCCTGACATCAGTGACCTTTCTCGGAACCGGCGGCGATGTGCACAACTGCACCAGCCTGACATGACGAGCGGGTGGTCGTCATGTTTCAGGGGCGCTAACTACCACTGGTTTCACTCGAACGATGGGATCACCTTCGGACATGGACCACGACTCTGCGACAGATGGTGGACAGTGCGTCCCCGGGTAACTCGTTAGCGGATCATCCGAGGAAACCGGCAGACTGCACCACCATGACCGACGAACCGAAGCGCCCCGAACCGCCGCTCACCGGCGACGAGCGCACGCAGCTGAACGGCTTCCTCGACTTCCTCCGCGCCACCGTCGTGTGGAAGTGCTCCGGCCTCACCGACGAGCAGGCCCGCCGTCCGCTCGTCCCGAGTGAACTGACCACCGTCGCCGGTCTGCTCGGGCATCTGACCCTCGTCGAGCAGTACTGGTTCAACGTGGTGCTCAACGGGCAGGAGGACGTCTGGAAGGAGGCACTGGAAGCCGATCCGGACGCCGAGTTCCGGGTCGCCATGCAGACCCCGATCGAGCAGCTGATCGCCGCCTACGAGGCCGAGTGCGAGCGGAGCCGCAAGATCGTCGAATCGATGGGGCTGGACGACGAGGTCCCCTTCCGTGGCGAGCGCAAGGTCAACGTCCGGTTCGTGGTCGCGCACATGATCGAGGAGACCGGCAGGCACGCCGGTCACCTCGACCTGTTGCGCGAGCTGACCGACGGTCTCACCGGGGAGTGACGCGGCGCGGGGGCAGCGGGAAGAACCCGCTGGTCCGCTCGACGTACGCCGCGTATCCCGGCCGTGAACGCCGCAATCCCTTCTCCAGCAAAGGTTTTCCGGTTCCCTTGGCCAGCGTGTACGTCATCGCGATCGGCGACAGGATCGTCGCCGCCCCCACCCAGCTCGAACACGCCAGCAGATACAGGCCCCACCACACGCACGCGTCGCCGAAGTAGTTCGGATGCCGGGTGTAGCGCCACAGCCCGCTGTCGAGCACCTTCCCCTTGTTGTCCGGGTCGGCCTTGAAGCGGCGCAGCTGTTCGTCGCCGATCGTCTCGAACCCGAAGCCGACCAGCCACACCGCGACGCCGAGCCACGCCGTCACCCCGAAGGTGTCGCCGTACATCGCGAACTGGACCGGCAGCGAGACGAACCAGAGCACCACCGCCTGGACCAGATAGACGCGGACGAAGAGTTTGAGCGCCGGGTTCTCGGCCATCCGCACGTAGCGCGGGTCTTCGGGCAGCTTGTGGTTGCGCACGTGGAGGTGGACGCCGAGGCGCACGCCCCAGACCGCGGTCAGCAGAGCGGCGACCGCGCGCAGCGCGACCGACCCGTCCCCGAGCGGCGCCGCGACCAGCGCGACGAGTACGAAGCCCGGCCCCCAGAGCGTGTCGACGGTGTCGTAGCGCTTCCGCCATCTCGCGATACCGAAGGTGACGACGAAGGCCAGCAGCGTCGCGCCCGCCGTGATCGCGAGTGTCCCGCCGAGCGGCATCAGGACCACTCCCGGGTGGCGGGCATCGCGCTCGCACCCTCGTCGGAGGGACGGACCGCCAGGATCTGGTCCACGCCCATCCGGTTCTCTTCGAACGCGAGCGCCCCGCCGACCAGGTACAGCCGCCAGACCCGCGCGCCGGATTCACCGATCAGCGCCACGACGTCGTCCCAGTTGTCCTCGAGCGTCCGCTCCCACGCCCGGACCGTGCGCACGTAGTGCTCGCGGAGCGCGTGGACGTCGCGGATCTCGAACCCGGCGATCTCCAGATACCCGAGCGTGCGGCTCAACGGCCGCATCGTCATGTCGGGGGCGATGTAGCGCTCGATGAACGCACCGCCGCCTGGGGCCACCGCGCCGCGGGACATCTGCTGCAGGACCAGCCGTCCGGTGGGCTTGACCATCCGGTACAGCGTCCGCGTGTACTCCGGGTAGTTCTCCTCACCGACGTGTTCGCCCATCTCGATGGACGCGACCGCGTCGAACGGCTCGTCGGCCAGCTCGCGATAGTCCTGCCGCCGGACCTCGACCCGTTCCTCCAGATCGTGCTGGGCGAGGCGGCCGCGGACGTGCTGCCGTTGCTCCGCCGACAGCGTGATCCCGACGGCCTGGACGCCGTGGTGCTTCGCGGCGTGCACCAGCAGCGAGCCCCAGCCGCAGCCGACGTCCAGCAGCCGCATCCCCGGCCGCAGCCCGAGCTTCCGGCAGATCAGCTCGAGTTTGTCCCACTGTGCCTGCTCGACGCCGTATCCGTGCTCGTCGGAGGTCCAGTACCCGGTCGAGTAGGCCATCGATTCGTCGAGCAACAGCTGGTAGAAGGCGTTGCCGAGGTCGTAGTGGTGCGCGATGGCCGACTTGTCGCGAAGCAGGGTGTGCAGCTTCCCGGACAACCGGGCCTCCTCGGAAGGCGGTTTGGGCGGCGGCCCGACGACGCCGAGGCCCACCGCGATCCGCAGCGCCTCCGCCCATTCGCGTGGGCCGAGCTTCGCGCCACGCGCGGCACCCGATCGGGTCAGCGCCCAGATCCGGCGGAATCCGTCGGCGAGGTCGCCTTCGACATCGAGATCACCGGAGACGTAGGCCCTGGCCAGGCCCAATTCGCCGGGGGCGTACAGGAGTCGGCGCAGGGCACGCCGGTTCCGGAGTACCACGGTCGGGGCATCCGGCGGACCGGCGCGTACGCCATCCCAGGTACGCAGACCGACCGGCAGGGAGCCGCCGAGGAGCCGCTCGGCGAACGGGACTAGGCGGGACGCGGGACTGTTCGGCATAGTCGTCATTCGCTCCCGGACCGGAAAGGGATGGGTCGGATGCTCAGCCGGTTCACGAGATCCAATCCTCGCCCGATCCGGCTCCGAATGCCTCATGTGCACACCAAGGGTCAACGCATCGGAGTCATCGGCAGCGGCGTCGCCGGCCTCACGGCGGCGTACCTGCTGCAACGCCGTTACGAGGTACTGCTGTTCGAAGCCGACGACAGGCTGGGAGGCCACGCGCACACCCACGACGTCCCGAGCGCGCACGGCGGCACCGTCGGCGTCGACTCCGGGTTCATCGTGCACAACGAGCGTACCTACCCGAATCTGCTCCGCCTGTTCGCCGAACTGGGCGTCGCCACCCGCGACACCGAGATGTCGATGAGCATCCGCTGCGACGGCTGCGGTCTCGAGTACGCCGGCGCCAAGGGACTGAAGGGCCTGTTCGCCCAGCCGCGTAACGTCGCACGCGCCGGTTATCTGCGGATGCTCGCCGAGGTCAAGCGCTTCCACCGGCACGCGAAGCGCGTCCTCGACGCGCCCGAGGCCGGAGACGTCACCCTGGGCGCTTTCCTCGCGATCGGCGGGTACACGAAGTACTTCGTCGACCACTTCATGCTCCCGGTCGTCTCGACCGTCTGGTCCGCCGACCGGACGGACACGCTGAAGTATCCCGCGCGGTACCTGTTCGAGTTCCTGCGGAACCACGGGATGTTGTCGGTCGGCGGGTCACCGAGGTGGCGCACCGTCGTCGGAGGCTCGCGCGAATACGTCGAACTGGCCGCCAAACAGCTGACCGCCGTGCATCTGTCGACGCCGGTCCGTTCGGTGAAGCGCACCGCGCGGGGGATCGAGGTCCGCGACGACGCCGACACGCGGTACCGGCTCGACAAGGTCGTCCTGGCCACGCACGCGGACCAGGCGCTGAGACTGCTCGTTTCGCCGACCGAGGCCGAGCGCGAGGTCCTCGGCGCGTTCCGGTACTCCAGTAACGAGGCATGGCTGCACACCGACACCGGCGTGCTCCCGGCGGCGGACTCGGCGCGGGCGGGCTGGAACTACGCCACCCCGTTCTGCGGTGCCGGCCACGGCGCGGTCCAGGTGTCCTACGACATGAACCGACTGATGCGGCTCGACGAACCGACCGGCTACGTCGTCACGCTCAACCCCGGCACAGTGCCCGAAGCCGGTTCGGTGCTGGCCAAGATGACCTACGAGCACCCGGTCTACACCCCGGAATCCGTGGCCGCCCAGCGGCGTCTGCCCGAGCTCGACGACGACACGGTCGCCTTCGCCGGCGCTTACCACGGCTGGGGGTTCCACGAGGACGGCTGCGTGTCCGGTGTCCGCGCGGCCGAGAACTTCGGGGTGCGCTGGTGACCGTCATGGCCGTGCTCTACGACTCCACGGTGGCGCATGTCCGGCGCGAAGACCCGCCGATCTCGTTCGCCCACCGGATCTACCTGTGGTTCATCGACCTCGATATGCCGCCGAAGCTGCCGTGTTGGCTGCGCCCCTTCGCGCGCTTCGACCCGCGAGATCACTTCGCGCCCGAGGACACCTCCAGCATCAGGTCCAAATTGGACCGCTGGCTCGCGGCGCACGGCGTCGACCTCCGCGGCGGGCGGGTGCTGATGCTGGCAGGCGCGCGGATGCTCGGCCACAACTTCAACCCGATCACCCTGTACTGGTGCCACCGGCCCGACGGGGAGCTCGAATGTGTCGTCGCCGAGGTCCACAACACCTACGGCGGCAGGCACGCGTACCTCCTGAGGCCCGACGCGGGCGGGAACGCCTTCGCGGGCAAGGAGTTCTACGTCTCGCCGTTCCAGCCGATGGACGGCGAGTACCGGATGGAGGTGCCGAGGCCGGAGTCGCTGCTCTCGGTCAGGATCGCCCTCCGCCGGGACGGGCGGACACCGCTGACCGCGTCGCTGCGCGGCGTGCGGCGGCCCGCCACCACGAGATGGCTGGCGCACCTGCTGATCACCCGCCCGTTCATGCCGCACCGGGTCTCCGCGCTGATCCGGCGGCACGGGATCACACTGTGGAGGAAGAAGGCTCCGATCACCCGGCGGACGCCGCAAACGGCCGGAGGCACGCTTGATGGATGAATCGGCACGCCCGCGCCGGATGGCGCCCGTCCCCGGTGACGGCGAACCGGCCGGACCGACGGCCGAGGAGCTGCTCGTGCGGGTCGCGAAGGGCGACGAGCGCGCCTTCGACGCACTGTACGACCGGCTCGCCGGCCCGGTCCTCGGCCTGGTGCGGCGGATCCTCCGTGACGCCGCGCAGTCCGAAGAGGTCACCCAGGAGGTCATGGTGGAGCTGTGGCGCACGGCCACGCGCTACTCCCCGGAGCGGGGGAGCGCGCTGAACTGGGCCATGACGCTCGCGCACCGCCGTGCGGTCGACCGGGTCCGCTCGGCGCGCGCCAGTTCGGATCGCGAGGTCAAGGCGACCTTCGAGGCCGCCCGCGCCCGGCCCTTCGACGAGGTGGCCGAGACCGTCGCGGCCCGCTGGGAACGGTCGCAGGTGCGCCGCTGTCTCACGACCTTGACCGAGCTGCAACGGGAATCCGTGCTGCTCGCCTACTACCAGGGCTATACCTATCGTGAGGTCTCCGAGGTGCTGCAGACCCCACACGGGACCATCAAGACCCGGCTCCGGGACGGCCTGATCAGGCTCCGGGACTGTTTGGGGGTGACGGCATGACCATGCCGGAGATGCACACGCTCACCGGCGCCTACGCCGTCGACGCGCTGTCCGAAGTGGAGCGTGCCCGGTTCCAGCGGCACCTCGCCGAGTGCGCGGCGTGCGCGCAGGAGGTCCTCGAACTGCAGATGACCGCGACCCGGCTCGGTGCCGCGCTGGCCGAGGACCCGCCGCCCGAACTCAAACGCCGCGTGCTCGCCGAGGCGATGGCGACCAGGCAGCTGCCGCCGAAGACGCGGTTCGGCGCGGGGGAGCGCGTCAAGGACCGGCGGCGCGCCCCGCGCTGGGCGATCGCCGCGGTCGCGGCGGCGGTCGTCGGGCTGGCGGGTACCGCCGTGTTCGGCGGGATCGCCTACGACAACCACTCGCAGCTGACCGCCGCGCGCGAGCGGGCGGCGGAGTACGCGGACCGGTACGCCCCGGTCGCCGACGTCCTTTCGGCCGCCGACCTCCGGACCGGGCACGCCGAGACCTCGGTGGGCGGCGGCGGGACCGTGATGATGTCGCGTTCGAAGGACAAGCTCGTCTTCATGGCGGCACAGCTGCCGAAGAACGAACCGGGGCGGATCTACCAGGCCTGGCTGATGTACCCGGGCACCGCGCCGAAACCCGCCGGGCTCATTCCCGGTGGTCAGGACGGTGCGCTGCTGGTCGCCGACGGGCTGGGCGGTGCCGAGAAGTTCGCGCTCAGCGTCGAACAGGACGGCGGATCACCGACGGGATCACCGTCGAAGGACGTCGTCATGGTCATGACCATGCCCACCTGATCTTGGCCCCTACCGTCTGTCGGTGAACCCGCGTCCGCGATCGACGTCGGCGGGACGCTGTCCGGCCGAACCTCTCACGTCGGCGGGTAAGGCGCCCTGCCACCGCGATAGCGGGGGCCTTCGGCGGGCGGGTTCACGTGTCATGTCCCTTCACGAGTTCGTCCTCAGCTCCGCCAATGGCCTCTTTACCAGGCCGCCGTTCGCCGCCGCGACCGGGTCTCGCTCTTGCGCCCGCGAACATGTTGTGGCAAAACACCTTTGCGACACACGGCGTGGCTACTGGATTCGAGCCTGCCTGGTGCATACCGTCCTGCTTCAACGTCGGCAGTTGACATAGCTCTCAATCTGAACTTCAGCTCGAGGGTTCGGGACAGGCTCAGCGACCGGCGGGCAGCACGAGCACACACGATCAGGAAGGCGGCTCCGATGACGCCCCCGCACAACTACCTTGCGGTGATCAAGGTCGTCGGTATCGGCGGCGGCGGAGTGAACGCCGTGAACCGCATGATCGAGGTCGGCCTCAAGGGTGTCGAGTTCATCGCGGTGAACACCGACGCTCAGGCACTGCTCATGTCCGACGCCGACGTCAAGCTCGACATCGGCCGGGAACTGACCCGCGGCCTCGGTGCCGGCGCCGCCCCCGAGGTGGGGCAGAAGGCCGCCGAGGACCACCGCGAAGAGATCGAAGAGGTCATCAAGGGCGCCGACATGGTGTTCGTGACCGCGGGCGAGGGCGGTGGCACGGGCACCGGTGGCGCGCCGGTCGTCGCCCAGATCGCCCGCAAGCTCGGCGCGCTGACCATCGGCGTCGTCACCCGGCCCTTCACCTTCGAGGGCAAGCGCCGCAGCAAGCAGGCCGAAGACGGCATCCAGCAGTTGCGCAACGAATGCGACACCCTGATCGTCATCCCGAACGACCGGCTGCTGCAGCTGGGCGACATCGGCGTCTCGCTGATGGACGCCTTCCGCTCGGCGGACGAGGTCCTGCTTTCGGGTGTCCAGGGCATCACCGACCTGATCACCACGCCGGGTCTGATCAACCTGGACTTCGCCGACGTCAAGAGCGTCATGTCCGGCGCGGGTTCCGCGTTGATGGGCATCGGCTCGGCGCGCGGCGAGGGCCGGGCCATCCAGGCGGCGGAGAAGGCGATCAACTCGCCGCTGCTGGAAGCGTCGATGGACGGGGCGCACGGCGCGCTGCTGTCGATCGCGGGCGGGTCGGACCTCGGCCTGTTCGAAATCAACGAGGCCGCGTCGCTGGTGCAGGAATCCGCGCACCCCGACGCCAACATCATCTTCGGGACGATCATCGACGACTCGCTCGGCGACGAGGTCCGGGTCACCGTGATCGCGGCCGGTTTCGACGCGGGCACCCCGACCCACAAGAAGCTCGACCCGCCGGCGTTCGGCTCCCGGTCGAACTCGACCGCGTCCGCACAGGCCGGTCAGGTCAACGGTGGTGGGGCGACCCCGGTGCAGAGCCCGCCTTCGGGTGCCACGCCGGTGCCGTCGACCGGTTCGAACGGCTACCCGGTCGCGCCGCCGCGCACGCACACGCCCATGCCGTCCGCCCGTAACGAGGGCAACGGCTCGATGACCGGCGGGCTCCCGCAGCCCGGCGGCGGGTCGCGCGGCTACTCGCCGATCGGGTCGAACTCGAACCACGGCAGCCTGCCCGGCCGCGCCACCCCGGTGCACGACGACCCGTCGGACGACGAGGTCGACGTTCCCCCGTTCATGCGGCGGTAGTTCTCGCAGTACGGTTCCGTGAAGGCCTCCTTGACTACAGTCGAGGGGGCCTTCACTCAGGTCTAGGAGGAAACGCGTGCGGGTACGGCGGGTTGTCACGACAAGGGCGGGCGGGGCTTCCCGGCCGCCTTACGACACCTTCAACCTCGGTGATCACGTCGGCGACGACGCGGGCGACGTCTACGCCAACCGCAAACGGCTCGCCACCGAACTCGGCCTCGCCGAGGACAGGCTGGCGTGGATGGAGCAGGTCCACGGCCGGACCGCCACCGTCGTCGACGGTTCGGAGACCTCCGCCGCCGAAGCGACCGACGCGCTCGTGACCGCGGAGCCCGGTCTCGCGCTCGTGGTGCTCGTCGCCGACTGCGTCCCCCTTCTGCTGGCCGACGCCGAAGCCGGTGTCGTCGCCGCCGTCCACGCGGGCCGCGTCGGCGCCAGGGTCGGCGTCGTCCCCGCCGCGATCGAGGCGATGCGTTCGGTCGGCGCCGAACCGGCCCGCACCGAAGCGCTGCTCGGTCCCGCGATCTGCGGCGACTGCTACGAAGTCCCCGCCGACATGGCCGCCGACGTCGAAAAGCACGTTCCGGGCAGCGCCTGCAAAACCCGCAAGGGCACGCCGGGGCTCGACCTGCGCGCCGGGCTCTGGCGGCAGCTGGCCGACCTCGGCGTCGGCAAGATCGGCGTCGATCCGCGCTGTACCAACGAAGACAAGACTCTGTTCAGTTTCCGCCGCGACGGCACCACCGGCCGGATCGCGGGTATCACGTGGCTGGACGCGGCGTGAGTGACGCACGAAAGGCGGAACTCGCCGCGTCCCTCGCCGAAGTGGAAGAGCGGATCGGCGCCGCGTGCAAGGCCGCCGGCCGGGCCCGCGACGAGGTCAAGTTGCTCGCGGTCACCAAGACCTTCCCGGCGCTCGACGCCGCGCTGCTCGCCGACCTCGGCGCGCTCGACCTCGCCGAGAACCGCGATCAGGAGGCGGGCGCGAAGGCCGACGAGGTCGCCGGTCTCCGTCCGGACGCCCGGATCCGCTGGCATATGGTCGGCAGCCTGCAGCGGAACAAGGCCAAATCGGTCGTGCGCTGGGCGGACGAGGTCCAGTCCGTCGACTCCGAGCGCCTCGCCGACGCGCTCGCGAAGGCGACCAAGTCGGCGCTGGATTCCGGGCAACGCGAGCACCCGCTGGACGTCCTCATTCAAGTAAGCCTCGATGACGATCCGAAGCGCGGGGGCATTCGGTTGAGCGAAATGAGCCATTTGGCGGAGCGGATAGCCCATGTGGGTGGTATTCGCCTCCGAGGGCTTATGGCGGTGGCGCCACTGGGTACTGATCCCGCGGAGGCGTTCGGGAAACTCGCTCGTGCGTCGGAGCGTCTACGGGAAGAACACCCAAAAGCCCGTGAGATCTCCGCCGGAATGAGCAATGATCTCGAGCAGGCGATCGCGCACGGCTCGACCTGTGTGCGTGTCGGAACCGCGTTGCTCGGTGGGCGCGGTTTAGCCTCGCCCTAGGGAATACCGTCTCGTCGTTACGGGGAGTGGCGGCGAGGGCGGGGGAGTACGGTGCGGGACGCGGCTAAGGCTAGGGAGAGGCATGAGCGCGCTGCAGAAGCTGAAGGCCTACTTCGGGATGGTGCCCGCGGACGAAGACGGCTATGACGTCGAGGACGACTACCGGCGAGGCTACGCCTCAAAGGACTATGCCGACGACGAGTACGACTACGACGACGAGCCGCCGGCCCGGTCACGGGGTGGACGTTACCGGGACGAAGTTGACACGTATGACGAGCCTGCGCCCCGGCCTCGGTCACGCTCCGTGGCCAGCCCGGAGCCTGCCGTCCACGGAGCGCTGGCGATGGACCGTCAGCCGGAGCCGGTCGCGCGGCTGCGGCCGGTCACCGAGCCGGTGCGGCCGCCGGTGCGTGACCCGTTGAGCCGGATCACGACGCTGCACCCGACGAGCTACGCGGAAGCGCGGGCGATCGGGGAGCACTACCGGGAAGGCATTCCGGTGATCATGAACCTCACGGAGATGGAGAACGCGGACGCCAAGCGTCTCGTCGACTTCGCCGCGGGGCTCGCTTTCGCGTTGCGCGGATCGATGGACAAGGTCACCAACAAGGTGTTCCTTCTCTCACCGCCCGATGTGGATGTCACCGCGGAGGACCGCCGACGGATTGCCGAAGGCGGATTGTTCCTGCGCGGCTGATCACCCGGTGACCGCTGAGCGCAGCCGGATGTGATTTTGTCGACTCATCGCCATCCGCGGCCCGTCAACTGCGTGTTTTGACGCGAGGCATGGCAGAGTGGTTACGTGAATGCTGTGTTGCTGGTCGTCTGGTACGTGCTGTTCGCCTTCTGGCTCCTGCTGACGGCACGGATCGTCGTCGAGCTCGTGCGCGCTTTCGCTCGCGAGTGGCGTCCTGCCGGAGGGGTTGCGGTAACGCTCGAGACCATCTACACAGTGACCGACCCACCGGTTCGTCTGTTCAGACGAATCATCCCGACCGTACGAATCGGCGGCGTCGGACTGGACTTATCGATTATGGTGCTGCTGTTGGTTGTGTTCTTCGCGATGCAGCTGGCAACGCCAGGGTGATTTTCGGGGAAGCCCCGGTGGACCTGCAGGCCATGGAGTGCGTGAGGTGATCTGATGTCGTTGACCCCCGCTGACGTGCATAACGTCGCGTTCAGCAAGCCGCCCATTGGCAAAAGGGGCTACAACGAGGACGAGGTGGACGCGTTCCTCGACCTGGTGGAGACCGAGCTTGCCCGGTTGATCGAGGACAACAACGAGCTGCGGCAGCAGGTCGAACAGCTCGACAACGAGCTCGAGACCACTCGTGGTGAGCTCGAGAACGCCAAGGCCGGCGCCGTCGGCCCGCCGCCGCAGGTACGCGACGAGCCGTCGCGCCGCCTGGCGCCGGTGCCGCCGCCGCAGTCGGCGATGGAGCAGACCCAGGCCCATTCGATGGTGCCGGACAACGGGGAGCCCAACGTCCAGGCCGCGAAGGTGCTCGGGCTGGCGCAGGAAATGGCCGATCGGCTCACCGCCGAGGCCAAGACCGAGTCGGACGGCATGCTCGCAGAGGCCCGGACCAAGTCCGAGCAGCTGTTGTCGGACGCGCGGTCCAAGTCGGACTCGATGGTGAACGAGGCGCGTACGCGTGCCGAGACGATGCTGAACGACGCGCGAACCCGTGCCGAAACCTTGGAGCGCCAGGCGCGCGACAAGGCGACGACCATGGAGCGCGAGGCTCAGCGCAAGTACACCGAGACCATGAACAACATGAACGCGGAGAAGGGCTCGCTGGGCAAGAAGATCGAAGAGCTGCGCACGATCGAGCGGGAGTACCGCACGAGGCTGCGCGGGTTCCTCGAGTCCCAGCTGCGTGAGCTCGACGACCGTGGTTCGGCCGCTCCCGCGTCGGCGTCTTCGTCGAGCTCGGGGCAGTCCTCGTCCTCCGGTAGCGGACAGGGTTACTCGTTCGGCCCCCGGGCCGAAGCGGGCTGATCTCCACCCGGTTCGTTTCTACACTGGTTTGTTTCTACACAGTGGAACGGCCTCGGCACTCTCCGGAGGGTCGGGGCCGTTTCCCTTTGCCCTCGTGTTGTAATTCACCGTGCTCTACATCGTCCTGGTACTGGTACTGGCGGCTCTGGGGCTGCTCGTCGCGGCGCTCATCACCGCGAACTCCCTGTGGGCTTGGATCTCCATCGGTGTCTCCGTCGTCGCGGGGTTGCTGCTCCTCTTCGACCTGCTGCGCCGCCGGAAGAAGCGCGCTCCGGTCGAGGAATCTGCGGATGACTCGGCCGAAGACGCCTCTGACGAAACCGAGTCCGCCGAGGGTGAGGAAAAGAAACCCGAGGACGCCGAGCAGACCGTCTTGATGCCCGCCACCGGCGAACTGGGCGACGCGGAGGACACCCCGGAGCCTCAGCGCGGTGGCGACCCCGGCGAGGAGAAGAGCGCCCCCGAGGATGTGGCGATCGTCTCCGAACTCGAGACCGAGATCGTGGTCGTCGACGAATACCCGCGCTATCACGTGACCTCGTGCGAGTGGCTCGAAACCCGGGACACGATCCCGCTCGGCATCGGCGAGGCGCGGCAGCTCGGGTTCACCCCGTGCGCGCTGTGCACGCCCGACGCCGAGATCGCCGGACAACACCGCGAGAAGGCTTAGAGCTTCCGGGCCGCTTCGCCGACCGCCACGACGTCCGCGGCGATCGTGTCGAGCACCAGGCGCTGCTCCTCGTCCGAGTCGTGGGGCACGGGGATCTCCGCTGGCTCTTCGGTCCCGAGCGTGCGCGCCGCCTCGGCGACGGCGTCCGCCGCTCCGGCGGAACCGGGCCGCAGCAAGAGCGACGACGCTGTGACGGACAGGCCACGCAACGCTTCGGCGGCGTTCTCCAGCGCGTTCCGCTGGCCGGGCGCGGGTTCCTTGCTACCCGGCTCCGCGGCGAGCAGGCCGTGGTGCGCGACCGCGGCGGCGCGGAACTCACGGCCGAGCGTCCGTGGGTCGACGTCCTCGCCGCGTAGTTTCCCCGCCACCGAACCGAGCAGGGCGCGGGTGGCGGCGACGGCGCTCTCGAACCGTTCCGCCGGGCCGGGTTTCGGCACGCCGGGAATCGCGGCGAAACCGAACAGCAGGGCGATGGCGCCGGCGAGGACCATCAGGAGCAGGTACTCGACGAGTACGTAACGCGGGTCGAGATGCCGGGTGGTCGCGTTCATGCCGACCGACATCAGGACCATGCAGCCGTTGAAGATCGCCGGACGCGTCCGCATGACCGAGAACCCGCCGAGCAACGCGACGAGCCCGATCGGCAGCAGAAACCCTTGTGGCAGAAGCCAAAGAACGAGAGTGAGCACGACGGCGCCGCCGAGAGAGCCGCCGATCCGCTGCCAGGCCTTGCTGAGGCTGTCCCGCCATTCCGGTTGCATGATGGCGAAAGTGCCGAGCAGGAACGACACGGTGAGCGGGTCGCCTGGCCGGAAACCGGCGACCACCAGTGCCAGCCCGACCCCGAGCCCGCAGCGGAGTGCGTGCCGGAACTGCGCCGACCGCCAGGAAAACGCGCCGCTCAACTCGATCCGGCGCAGTTCCTTGCGGAGTCCGTTCGGAACGTCCACACGCGACTCGTCACGTTCGGCCGCCGCGGCCCGGATGGTTTCGAGAGACTCCCAAAGCGCGGAGACGAGCCTCGCCGTGGCGCCGGGAAGCTCGGTGGGTTCCTTGCGCCGCACCGGTTCGACTTCGTCCGGTGCCGCCGGGCTCCGAACGGCGTCGGCGAGCCTGGCGGCTTCTTCCTTGGCGTCGGCGAGCGTTTCGCCGATTTCGTTGCTGTTCAGTTGTCTCCGGCGGATCTCCAGCAAGCCGGCGGCCGCGCGATAGCGGAACATGCCGCCGAGGACCCGGCCGGTCCAGCGACGAGGCCGGTCCGCGAGCCAAAGCCTCGCCGCGCGCTCCTGCGTTTCGGACGAGCCCGCCGCGAGCGCGTCGGCCAGCGCGTCACGGGTCGGCTTGGCCGGATCCTTCGCGCCCATCGCCACCCGCAACAGGATCACGACGCCCACCGCGAGAGCGGGCGCGCCCAGGATCTGCCCCGCCGAGGCCGTCCCCGTCAACTGGAAGCCGTACCCGAACAGCGACGCCATTCCGAGTCCCAGCCCGACCGTGACGAACCGTGCCCCGAGCACGGGCAACAGCCCGGCGACCACCACGATCGCCACCAGCAGCGCGATCGCCGCCCACTGCGACACCGCGCCCAGCAACCGCGGCACCCCGACCGCGAGGACCAGCGCGGGCGCGAACCACGCCAGCAACCGCAGATCCGCCCGCAACGGGCCGCCCACCGCCGCCATGAGACAGAAGAGCGCCGTGAGGGCCGCCAGAACGGCCGCGTTGCCCAGCCCCAGGACGAACCCGAGCCCGCTGACGCCGCCGAGGACCACCAGCAGGACGATGAGGAGTCCGGGCCCTTTCATCGGGCCTCGCAGAACGACATACCCGTCAACCTAGAGGCGGCGGTGGGGACGGCAACTCGGGCCCCCGCGTGGTGGGGTGGGCGGTCGTGAGGGTAATTCGCGCTCTAGGGCTTTATAGTGCTGAGGGCACCTTCGCATTCTTAATGCGCTTCGCGCGCTTAAATCTCCTTCGCGGATGCCGTTTTCCGGCAATTTTCTGGCGTTGGGCCGTTTGGGCTAGCGCAGGTGTTCGATTCGGAGTAGTTTGGGGTGGTGGCCAGCGACGATGCATCTCCAGTGACGTCCACCGAGTGGTGGCGTGTCG
>NZ_JBHVKW010000135.1:0-20108 GCF_042797905.1 Amycolatopsis sp. NPDC057786 | reverse complement strand
GGTGAGGACGGTTCTAACCGTCCTCACCACTCACGAGACTCAACCCGCCAACTTCCTGAGCTCCCCCACCAACGCCCGCAACGCCTTCCCCCGGTGCGAAGCTTCGTCCTTTTCGGACGGTTCCAGCTCCGCGGAAGTCCGCGTCCCGCCTTCCGGCACGAAGATCGGGTCGTACCCGAATCCGTTGGTACCACGGCGTTCCCGGATCAGCGAACCGCGCCATTCCCCGCGCACCACGGTTTCTTCGCCGCCGGGGACGACCAGCGCGGCCGCGCAGACGAAGGCGGCGCCCATGCGCTCGTCGGGGGTGTCGGACAGCTGCACCAGCACGAGATCCAGGTTCGCCTCGTCGTCGCCGTGCTTCCCCGACCAGCGGGCCGAGAGCACGCCCGGCATGCCGTTGAGCGCGTCGACGGTGATACCCGAATCGTCGGCGATCGCCGGGAGACCGGTCGCGGCGGCCGCGTCCTGGGCCTTCGCGAGCGCGTTGCCTTCGAAGTCCGGAGCGGTTTCGGGCGCTTCGGGGAACTCGGGGACGTCGGCGAGGCCGATGACCTCGACGCCCTCGATCCCTTCGGCGACCAGGATGCGCCGGAGTTCGCCGAGCTTCTTCGCGTTGCGGGTGGCGAGGAGCAGCTTGGTCACTTCGCGCCCTTCTTCTTGTCCGGACGCGGCTCGGGCAGTTCGCCGGGATACGGCAACGCGAGCGCTTCGGTCTGCAACCGGGTCAGCTCCTCACAGCCGGAGAGCGCCATGTCCAGCATGGTGTCCAAAGTGGACCGGGCGAAGGTGGCGCCCTCACCGGTGCCCTGCACCTCGATCATGGTGCCCGCGTCGGTGGCGACGACGTTCATGTCGACCTCCGCGCGCGAGTCCTCCTCGTAGGGCAGGTCGAGGCGCACGCGGCCGTCGACGACGCCCACGCTCACCGCCGCGACCGATGCCGAAAGGGGCTGCGGGTCGGCGAGGCGGCCCGCCGCGCCGAGCCAGGTGACGGCGTCGGCGAGCGCGACGTAACCGCCGGTCACCGCGGCCGTGCGCGTGCCGCCGTCGGCCTGGATGACGTCGCAATCGATGACGATCGTGTTCTCCCCCAGCGCCGCCAAGTCGATGCAGGCGCGCAGGGACCGGCCGATCAGCCGGGAGATCTCGTGGGTGCGGCCGCCGACGCGGCCCTTGATGGATTCGCGGTCGCTGCGGGTGTTGGTCGCCGACGGCAGCATCGCGTACTCGGCGGTGACCCAGCCGAGGCCGGAACCGGCTCGCCAGCGGGGGACGCCTTCGGTGACGCTCGCCGCGCACAGCACCCTGGTGTCGCCGAATTCGATCAACACCGAGCCCGCGGGCCACCGCTGGAAGCCGCGGGTGATCTTGATGTCGCGAAGCTGGTCGTCGTTCCTGCCGTCTTTTCTCGCCACGGCCGCCACTCTAGAACCCCGCGTCAGAGGTCGTAGACGGCGCCCTGCTCGACCAGTTCGGCCGCGGGGAACGCGACGGCCGCCTCGGCGAGGACCGCGTCACGGTCGGTCCAGGGCGCGACGTGGGTGAGCAGCAGCCGCCCGACCCCGGCCTTGCGTCCCAGTTCCCCCGCTTCCTTGCCGGACAGGTGGACGCCGGCGGGCCGGTCGGGCGAGTCGGTCCACGACGCCTCGGACAAAAGGACGTCGACGCCGCCGGCCAGGTCGGTGAGGGTGTCGCAGACGCCGGTGTCCCCGGTGTAGGCGAGGGTCTTGCCGCCGTGCGCGAACCGCAGGCCGAACGCCGGGGTCGGATGGTCGACTGGGACCGCGGTGACCTCGAACGGCCCGATCTTCATGGGCTCGGCGCGCAGGACGTCGAAGGCGAAGACGTCGGTGAGATCGGTGGTCGCCCGCTCGTCCTCGTTCGCCGCGTACGCGTAGGTGAGCCGCTCCCGCACGTCCGACGGCCCGTACACCGGCAGCCGCCGCGGCCTGGCCGGGTACGGCAGCGCGGGGTGGTAGCGCCGCAGCACGGTGAGCGCGCTGACGTCGGCGCAGTGATCGGGGTGCAGATGCGAAAGGATCAGCGCGTCCAGGTCGAACGGGTCGCGCAGCGCCTGGAGCCTGGCGAGCGTCCCGTTGCCGAGTTCGAGCCCCAGGACGAACCCGTCCGCCTCGATCAGGTAGCCGGACGCGGCGGCGTTGGGCCCGGGGATGCTGCCGGAGCAGCCGAGGATCGTGAGACGCACTGTGACACCTTAAGCACGGAATCGGCGATTTTAGGCGCTGGTGGGAGCCAGCACACCCGGAGCGAAGCCCATGAACCGCTGAGCGAGTCTGGTGAACGGCTCGGCGGATCCGGTGGCGACGAACTCGTGCCGCGGCGGGGTGTCGCGCTCGGCGAGGAGGTCGGCCTCGGTGAGGACGCGCACGAGGTCACGCGCGGTCTCCTCGGCGCTGGACACCAGCGTGACGTCCTGGCCCATGACGATCTGCAGCACCCCGGACAGCAACGGGTAGTGCGTGCAGCCCATGACCAGCGTGTCGACCTGCGCGTCCAGCAGTGGTTCGAGATAGCCCTGTGCGAGCCCGAGCACCTGGCGCCCGGTGGTGATCCCCCGTTCGACGAAGTCCACGAACCGGGGGCACGCGACGCTGGTGATCTCGACGTCCTGCGCGGCGTTGAAGGCGTCGTCGTAGGCGCGCGACCGCACGGTGCCCTCGGTGCCGATCACGCCGATACGGCCGGAGCGCGTCGCGGACACGGCCCGGCGCGCGGCCGGGAGGACGACCTCGATCACAGGGACGTCGTAGCGCTCCCTCGCGTCGCGAAGGCAGGCGGCGGAGGCGGTGTTGCACGCGATGACCAGCGCCTTCACCCCGCCTTCGACGATGTCGTCCAGCGCTTCCAGCGCGTACTGGCGCGCGGTGGCGATGGGAAGCGGGCCGTACGGGTTGCGGGCGGTGTCGCCGACGTAGCGCAACTGCTCACCGGGCAGCTGTTCCAAGATCGCCCTGGCGACGGTGAGCCCGCCCACTCCGGAATCGAAGACGCCGATGGGGGCGTCGGCGCTCGGCTTGGTCACACGGCGAGGCTACCGGGGCCGGTCGCTTTCCTGGCCTGGGACCTGTCGACGCGCGCCATCAACCAGGCCGCGAAGACGCCGGACAGCGCACCGAACAGGTGACCCTGCCAGGAGACGTTCGGATCACCGGGCAGCAGTCCCCAGAGCATCCCGCTCCAGATGCCGAGCAGCACCACGGCCACCAGGATCTGCCCGACGGCGCGATTGAAAATGCCGCGGACCAGCAGGAACGCGAGCCAGCCGAAGGCGACGCCGGACGCTCCGACGGTCACCGTGCCGCCCGGCGAGATCAGCCAGACACCGACACCGGAAAGCACCCAGATGATCGCGGTCACCAGCACCCACCGGCCGATGCCCGCGGACATCGCGAGGAAGGCGAAGACCAGCACCGGGACGGTGTTGGAGAACAGGTGCCCCCAGCCCGCGTGGAGCAGCGGCGCCCAGAGCACCCCGTCGAGGTCGGAGAGTTCACGGGCGACGATGCCGCCGCTCCGGTCGAGGTCGAGGGGCAGCACGACGTCGACCAGTTCGACCAGGTAGAGCAGCGCGGTGAAGGCCAGCGCGACGATCGCCGCGGCCCTCGGGTTCGGGGGCAGGACGCGTTTGGCCGGATCCGTACCGGACGGCTCGCTCGCCGGGGCCGGCAGGGGAGGCAAAGTGGTCACCTCCACAGGCTACGACGGCGAACGACGTGATCGCCTCCGTGAGAACCCTGAATTGTCGGTGGGTGCCGCTACGGTCGATCACATGGGGTTCCCTTCTTCCGAGCACGTCGACGTGCCCGCCTACCTCGCGCGACTCGGCCTCGAGCACGAGCCGCCGAGCCTCGACGCGCTCATCCGGCTGCACACGGCCCATGTGGAGCGGGTGCCGTACGAGGACTTCGAAGTCCAGCTGGGCCGGGTGACCTCGCTGGACCCGGCGGTGTCGTTCGGCCGGATCGCCGCCGGCCGCGGCGGCTACTGCTATCACCTCAACGGCGCGTTCTCGGCACTGCTGCGGGCGCTCGGTTACCAGGTCACCCGGCATCCGAGCGGGGCACAGATGCCGGGCGCGCCGTCCGGAATCCACCTCAACCACCTGGCGCTGACGGTGACCGGGCTGCCGGAGGAACCCGACGCCGGCTGGCTGGTCGACGTCGGGCTCGGTGACGGCATCCACGAGCCGCTCCCGCTGCGTGAGGGCGAGTACAAACAAGGCCCGCTGGTGTTCCGCATCCGGCCATCGGAGATCACGCCCGGCGGCTGGCGGCTCGACCACGATCCGCAGGGCAGTTTCGTCGGAATGGATTTCGCGCCGGAGAGGGCCGTGATGGCCGACTTCGCCGAGAAGCACGTCGAGCTGTCCACGTCCGAGGATTCCGGTTTCGTCCGCACGCTGGTGGTGCAGCGGCGCGACGCGGAGGGAGTGGATTCGCTGCGCGCGCTGACCTTGAGCGGTTTGCCGGGCGGCAAGACCGTCCTGGAATCACGGGCCGAGTGGTGGACGGCGATCGAGGACGTCTTCGGTGTGCCGCGCGGGGGTTTCACCGGTGAGGAACAGGACAGGCTGTGGCGGCAGGCCGTCGCCCAGCACGAACGTCACACCGTGGGAGGGAGTGAGGCCTTGCCCAGCGCGTAGTCCACGGCCGCTTCGGCGTGCAGCCTCGTCGTGGGAAAGGTGGGCACTTCGCTGTCCTCAGGGCCGACGAGCAGTTCGATCTCGGTGCAGCCGTAGATCACGCCCTCCGCGCCCGCCTCGACGAGCCTCGCGATGACGTCGCGGTACCGCTCACGGGAGTCTTCGGTGACGACGCCGTGGACGAGCTCGTCGTAGATGACCCGGTGCACCGTCTCGCGGTCCTCCTCGCCCGGCACGAGCACGTCGAGGCCGTGCGCGGCGAGGCGTTCGCGGTAGAACGGCTGGGCCATGGTGAAACCGGTGCCCAGGAGCCCGACCCTGGTGATTTCATGGGCCTTGATCGCGGCCGCCGTGGTGTCGGCGAGGTGCAGGAGCGGCACGCCCAGGCCGTCGGTGAGCTGGTCGGCGACCTTGTGCATCGTGTTGGTGCAGAGAACGACGAAGTCCGCTCCGGCGGCTTCGAGCGCGAGGGCGGCGCGGTTCAGTTCCCGCCCGGCGTCGTCCCAGCGGCCTTCGGCCTGCATCGCTTCGATCTCGGCGAAGTCCACGGAGTACAGCACGGTACGCGCGGAGTGGTACCCGCCGCGCACCTCGCGGACGCGTTCGTTGACCAGCCGGTAGTACTCGGCCGACGATTCCCAGCTCATCCCGCCCAGCAACCCGATCGCCTTCATACGCGCCATCGTGCCAGCGCCCCGCGTGCATTGCCGCCGACGCCATGAAAGGTCCTTTCCTTGCAAATTTTGCAAGGAAAGGACCTTTCATGGCGCGCGCGGAGAGATGAATCAGGCCCAGAGCTGCCCGTCGAGCCTTTCGGCCGCTTCGTCGAGCGAGCCGGAGTACGCGCCCGTCGAGAGGTACTTCCACCCTGCATCAGCGACCACGAAGGCCACATCAGCGGGCTTCCCCGCGGCAGCGGCCTTCTCGGCGACGGCCAGCGCCGCGTGCAGCACGGCACCCGTCGAGATCCCCGCGAAGATGCCTTCGTGCTCCAGCAGCTCGCGTGTCCGGCGAAGCGCGTCGTACGCGCCGACGGAGTACCGGCCGTTGAGCACGCTCGCGTCGTAGAGCTCCGGGACGAAGCCCTCGTCGAGGTTCCGCAGGCCGTACACCAGCTCGCCGTAGCGTGGTTCGGCCGCGATGATCTGCACGTCCGGCTTCACCTCGTGCAGGTAGCGCCCGACACCGACCAGGGTGCCGGTGGTGCCGAGGCCGCCGACGAAATGCGTCAGGGTCGGCAGGTCCTTGAGCAGTTCGGGCCCGGTGCCGCGATAGTGCGCGTCGGCGTTGGCCGGGTTGCCGTACTGGTAGAGCATCACCCAGTCCGGGTTGGCCTCGGCCAGTTCCTTCGCCCGGCGCACGGCCTCGTTGGACCCGCCGGCGGCCGGGGAGAAGACGATCCGCGCGCCGTACGCCTGCAGCAGCTGCTTGCGCTCGGTCGACGTGTTCTCCGGCATCACGCACACGAGGCCGTAGCCCTTGAGCTTCGCGGCCATCGCGAGCGCGATCCCGGTGTTGCCCGACGTCGGCTCCAGGATCGTGGAGCCGCGCCGAAGCCTGCCTTCGCGCTCGGCGGCCTCGATCATCGCCAGTGCGGGGCGGTCCTTGATCGAACCGGTCGGGTTGCGATCCTCCAGTTTCGCCCACAACCGCACGTCATGGGTGGGCGAAAGCCGGGGAAGGCCGACCAGCGGCGTGCCGCCGAGCGCGTCGAGCAGTGACTCGAAGCGAGCCATCGATCAGCCACCGGCCACGGCGGGCAGGATGGTCAGGGTGTCGCCGTCCTTGACCTCGGCCTCGAGACCGCCGGAGAAACGGACGTCCTCGTCGTTGACGTAGACGTTGACGAAGCGGTGCAGCTTCTCTTCCTTGACCAGACGGGCCTTGAGGCCGCCGTGGCGGGACTCGATGTCGTCGATCACCTCGAGCACGGTCTTGCCGGTCGCCTCGACGGACTTCTCGCCGCCGGTGTGCGTACGCAGGATGGTCGGGATGGACACGGTCACGGCCATGGTTTTCTACCTCCGGTGGGTTCTCTGCTACGCAGACGTTCTGTTCGGGCCGGGTTATTCCCTGGCCGGGTTCAGCCGATGATCTCGACGGGCTCCTCGGTGATCTCCCCGTCCACGATCCGGTACGACCGGAACTGGTGCGAATCGGGGTCCTTGGTGGAAACGAGCACGTAGTGCGCGTCGGGTTCCGAGGCGATCGAGACATCGGTGCGGGACGGGTAGGCATCGGTCGCGGTGTGCGAGTGGTAGATGACCACGGGCACCTCGCCATTCGCCTCCAGCTCGCGATGCAGCCTGAGCTGGTCCATCGAGTCGAACTGGTAGAACGTCGGCGACCGGGCGGCGTTGACCATGGGGATGAATCGCTCGGGGCTGTCCGATCCCTCGGGACCGGCGATCACCCCGCAGGCCTCATCGGGATGGTCACGACGGGCATGGGCGACGATCTCGTCGACGAGTTCACGGCGGATCCGGAGCACGTCGCCCATCTTAGGTGCTGGAAAGGGCCGGTCCACACTCTGAGATCGCCGCCACTCCCCACCCGCGTTTAGTCCTCTGAATGCGGTAGTTGCACACGCAAGGACCGCATTCAGAGGACTAAACGCGGGGTCAGGAGAAGGCCTCAGGCCAGACGTCGCGGTACGCGCGCATGCCTCCGGCGGAAGTGGCATTGAGCACACCGTGCACCATCGCGCGCCCGAAGACCCGCGCGGCCGCAGAGCACAGCGTGTCCAGCACCATCGCACGCCGCGCCGCCGCGACGGGACCCGCGCCGCCGGGAAGTTCCCGGTCGCCGGTCGCCAGCGCGAACACCGTGTCGCCGTCGAACATCGTGTGCGCGGGCCGCACCGCCCTGGCGAGACCGTCCTGCGCGGCCACCGCGAGCCGCCGCGCCTCGGCCTTGGACAACGCCGCGTCGACCGCGACCACGCCGATGGTCGTGTTGAGACCCGCGGCCTTCGCCTCGACCTCGCCTGGCCGATCAGGCCAACGGACGCCGAACTCGCCGTCGATCTCGTGATCAGCCGCGTAGGCGCGGCCCGTCGAGAGATCCACGGCCTCGCCGGCGGCGTTCACGGCGGCGACGACGCCGACGGTGAACTCGCCGACCTTCTCCGAGGCCGTCCCGATCCCGCCTTTGAGTGATCCCGCCTTCGCGCCTGCGCCCGCGCCGACGGTTCCGAGCGCGACCGGACCCCCGACAGCCGCTTCGCAGGCCGCATAACCGAAGGAGGCGTCCGGACGGTTTCCCCACTCGCTGCGCGGCAGGTCGAACAAAACCGCGGCGGGCACGATCGGCACCACCTCGTGCGGTTCGGTACCGACCGGGATGCCGAGATTCCGCTCGGCGAGCCAGCGCATGACGCCGTCCGCGGCGGCCAGGCCGTACGCGCTCCCGCCGGACAAGCAGATCGCGTTGACGTGCTGGACCAGGTTCTCCGGCTCCAGCAGGTTGGTCTCGCGCGTGCCAGGCGCGCCACCGCGCTGGTCGACGGCTCCGACCGCGCCACCGGGGACCAGCACGACCGTCGTCCCGGTCGCCCAGCCGTCGCCGACCCGCTCGTGCTGCCCGACCAGCACCCCCGGAACGTCGGTGATCATGATGTCAGCGACTGGATGAGGGTCTCCTGCACCCAGGTCAGCCAGTGGTAGACGCCGAGATGCGGCGCACGGGGATCGTCTTCGGGCAGCTCGTCGGGCATGTCTTCGGTGACGTCGAGCGCGGTGCCCAGCGCGAGCCGGACGTCGTTGAGCGCGCCCAGCCACGCGTCGGCCTGCTCGAAGGTCAGCCGGACGTTCCCGCCGTCACGCGGAAGGGTGTCCAGCACGATCTTGGCGACGCCGACCTTCTTGTCCAGCAGCTCGGGCTCGTGGATCGAGCGCATCGCGGCGGCCGAGTCGATGTCCTCGCGGGTCGGGTTGTCCGGGTCCAGCTTGTGGAAGTCCGGCAGGAGCCGGGACAGGACCGGGTCGTCCGGCGATTCGGTCGGGCCCATCCGGATACCGGTCAGCTCGGCCAGCTCGTCCTGCGGCGCCTCTTCGGCGCGCGCGGTGAGCATGTCCTCCAGCTGGCTGACCAGGCCGCGCAGCACCGCGGCCTCCTGCTGCTCGAACCCCGCGACGATGGTGTCGCCCTTGCGGCGCCATCCGTTCATGAAGGCTGCTCCATGGTGGCCCAGAGGCCGGCCGCGTGGAGTTTCGCGACGTCGGTCTCCACCTTCTCCTTGGAACCGGACGACACGATCGCCTTGCCCTTCTGGTGCACGTCGAGCATCAGCTTCGTCGCGTGGTCCCGGCTGTAACCGAACAGCTTCTGGAACACGTACGTCACGTACGACATGAGGTTCACCGGATCGTTCCAGACGACCGTCCGCCAGGGTTTGTCCTCAGAGACGACCTCTACTCCCTGTGGATCAACCTGCGTCTGCTCGGATGCGACAGGCGTGGACATGCACTCCATGGTGTCACGGGCCCATTCCGGTATGGGCTGGCAGGTCCGGCCATGTGGGTGAATAGGCTGGTGCCATGGGTTTCCCCGAGGCGGCCACTGGCGCCAGCACCGCGCTGCTCACCGACCACTACGAGCTGACCATGCTGGCCAGCGCCCTGTCCGACGGGACGGCGGACCGGCCTTGCGTCTTCGAGGTCTTCGCACGTCGTCTGCCCGACGGCCGCCGCTACGGCGTCGTCGCGGGCACCGGGCGGGTCCTCGACGCGATCGCCGACTTCCGGTTCACCGACGCCGAGCTGAGCCAGCTGGAAGCGACGGCCGTCGTCGACGACGCCACCCTTTCGTGGCTCGCGGACTACTCCTTCTCGGGGAACATCGACGGATACCCCGAGGGCGAGCTCTATTTCCCCGGCTCCCCGATCCTGACCGTCACCGGATCCTTCGGCGAGGCCGTCGTGCTGGAGACGCTGATCCTCTCGATCCTCAACCACGACAGCGCGATCGCGTCCGCCGCCGCGCGGATGTCCGGTGCCGCGCACGGCAGGCCGATCATCGAGATGGGCGGCCGCCGCACGCACGAGTACGCGGCCGTCTCCGCCGCGCGGGCCGCGTACCTCGCCGGCTTCGCCACGACCTCCAACCTCGAAGCCGGCCGCCGCTACGGCATCCCGACGCGGGGCACCGTCGCGCACGCGTTCATGTTGCTGCACGACAGCGAAGAGGCCGCGTTCCGCGCGCAGGTGGACCAGATGGGTGCCGACACCACCCTCCTGGTGGACACCTACGACATCACCAAGGGTATCGAGACGGCCGTCCGGGTGGCCGGGACCGAACTCGGCGCGATCCGCATCGACTCCGGCGACGTGGGCCCGCTGGCGCGCAAGGCCCGCGAGCAGCTGGACGCCCTCGGCGCCAAGGACACCCGCATCGTGGTCTCGGGCGACCTCGACGAGCACGCCATCGCGGCGTTGCGGGCGGAACCCGTCGACGCGTACGGCGTCGGGACCTCGGTCGTCACCGGTTCCGGCGCGCCGACCGCCGGGATGGTCTACAAGCTCGTGGAGGTCGACGGCAGGCCGGTCGCCAAGCGCAGCGCGCACAAGGAGTCGAGGGGCGGCCGGAAATCCGCGCTGCGACGGCACCGCGAGACCGGCACCGCCGTCGAAGAGGTGATCTGGACGGCCGCGTCCGAGGTCCCGGAACAGGGACCGAACGACCACGAATTGCAGATTCCGCTGGTCCGGGACGGCCGGACGGTGGATGATTTGCCCACGCTGGACGACGCGCGCCAGCGGCTTCGGCGGGCGCTGGTGAGCCTTCCGTGGGAGGGCCTCAAGCTCTCGCACGGGGAGCCCGCCATCCCGACCGTATTCGTCTAAAGAGAACTCAGGAGCATCACATGGGGACCGCCTTGATCGTGGTCGATGTGCAGAACGACTTCTGCGAGGGCGGGTCGCTCGGCCTGCCCGGTGGCGCCGCCGCCGCCGAAGCGATCTCCAAGCAGGCCGCGGAAGGTGGCTACGCGCACGTCGTCGCCACCCGCGACTACCACATCGACCCGGGCGATCACTTCAGCGAGACGCCGGACTTCAAGGACAGCTGGCCGCGTCACTGCGTCGCGGGCACTTCCGGCGCGTCGTTCCACCCCGCGCTCGACGTGGTCCCGATCAGCGAGGTCTTCTCCAAGGGCGAGTACACCGCCGCGTACTCCGGTTTCGAAGGCAACGCGCGCGACGGCAAGACGCTCGACGCGTGGCTGAAGGAGCACGACGTCACCGAGGTCGACGTCGTCGGCATCGCGACCGACTTCTGCGTCCGCGCGACGGCGCTCGACGCGGCGAAGGCGGGCTTCAAGGTCCGGGTGCTGCTGGACCTCACGGTCGGCGGTTCGCAGCCGACGGTCGACGCCGCGCTCAAGGACTTCGACGAGGCGGGCGTGACCTACACCGGGAAGGCGCCGGTCCCGGCCGCATGATCCAGCACGACCTCCAGGACACCCTGATCGAAAACCGGCTCGTCGCGATCCTGCGGGCCGCGGACGCGAGCCGGTTCGCCGACGCCGCCACGGTGCTGCACGCGGCGGGCGTGCGGGTGCTCGAAGCGGCGTTGACCACGCCGGGCGCCACGGACGCCATCGCGACCATCCGCAAGAAGCTCGGCGACGACGCGCATATCGGCGCCGGGAGCGTTCGCGAGGTGTCCGATGTGGACAAATCGGCGGACGCCGGCGCGACGTTCCTGGTCACGCCGACGGTGAACCCGCTGGTCATGGAGCGCGCGCACGAACGCGGGCTGCCGGTGATCTGCGGCGCGCTGACGCCGACCGAGATCGACCAGGCGTGGCGTCTCGGCGCGGCCGCGGTGAAGGTGTTCCCGATCGCGGCCGTCGGCGGGATCGCCTACCTGCGGGCGATCCGGGCGCCGATGCCGGACATCCCGCTCGTCCCGACGGGCGGCGTCCATCTCGCCGACGTCGCGAAGTACCTCGAGGCGGGCTCGATCGCGGTCGCGGCCGCCACGCCGCTGGTCGGTGACGCGCTCACCTCGAAGGGGTCGCTGGCGGATCTGGCGGCCCGCGCGAGTGAGTTCGTCGCGGCGGCCGCGAAATACGTCTCGCGCATCTGACGCGTTTAGTCCTCTGGATGCGGTACTTGCGTGTGCAAGGACCGCGTCCAGAGGACTGAACGCGGGCGTCAGGGCTTCTTGCCGTACGGGTCGCAGCGCGCGGTCCCGAGGTAGATGTCGCCCTTCGCCGGACCGCCGCCCTGCGGGAACAGCTTGATGTGCAGCATGTGCGTCACGAGGCTCCCGTCGGGCGGGGTCGGCGTGACGGTCTCGTTGACCGTGAGCGACGCCAGCGCCGTCCCGCCCTTGCCGCCCGCGATGGTCAGCCGGTAGTTCTGCGGGATGATCTCCGGCAACGTGAAGCCGGTGACGTCGCCGAACTCGATGTAGCCGAGACTGCCGTCCTCGGTGGTGCTGCACTTCGCCATGAACGTGCGGACCTTGATCACCGGACCGCCGAACCGCTTGAGGAGGGTGGTCTCGAACCGCCGTCCGGCCGCCTCGCCGACGGCCACCGCTCCGTTCCGGCCGCAGCGTGACTCACCGCCGCCGAACCGGGCGAAGTCGCCGACGGCGCCGCCCTGGGTCTTCGCGGTCAAGGGACCGTCGACGTCGCACGGCGCGAGCTCGCCCGTGATCATGTGTTCGCCGCCGATCTCCACGTCGAGCGAACCGACCGACGCGGCCGCCGTCGCGGGCGCGGGCCCGGCCGACGCGGCCGCCGGGCCTCCCGCCACCAGCGCCCCGGTCAGCATCGTCACCGACAACAGCCTCGAAACGGGTTTCCTCATATCCGGCAGCCTCCACCAACCGCCGGTCCCGTGCAGGGTCATGCCACCCGGTCGAGTGGACCGTGAGGTGGCCGACATTCGGTCCACGCCCCGTCTTCTGACGTTAACCTCGGTTCACATTCGTGTACTCATAGGAGGTCTGAGTGTCTTCGCTGTCTGTGGCCGGCGCCCGTCCGGTCCTCGCCGACCTCGTTCCCGGCGCACTGGTCCGTGACGCGGTCCTGGTCGCCGGTGGCGCCGCCCTGACCGGTGCGGCCGCCCAGATCCTGATCCCGGTGCCCGGCTCCCCGGTGCCGATGACCGGCCAGACGTTCGCCGCCCTGCTGGTCGGCGCCGCGCTCGGCTGGAAGCGCGGCGCGCTGTCGATGGCGCTGTACCTCGCCGTCGGCGCGGCCGGATTCGGCTGGTTCCAGAACGGTTCTTCCGGCCTGTTCGGCGCCAGCGCCGGCTACATCGTCGGCTTCGTGCTCGCCGGCGCGCTGGTCGGCGCGCTCGCCGGGCGCGGCGGGGACCGCACGCCGCTGCGCACGGCGGGGACGATGGTGCTGGGCAACCTCGCCATCTACTCGGTCGGCGTGCCGTGGCTGATGGCGTCGACCGGCTTCGGCCTGTCGACCGCGCTCGAAAAGGGTGTCGTGCCGTTCCTGATCGGGGACGCGCTGAAGATCGCCGTCGCGGCGGCGCTGCTTCCGGGCACCTGGGCGCTCGTCTCGCGCTTCCGCAAGGATTCGTGACCGGTCCTTTCACAGCCCCACGAGCTGCCATGAAAGGTCCTTTCCTTGCAAAATTTGCAAGGAAAGGACCTTTCATCGCACGGGGCGGACGATCTTGACGGTGCCCCCGGCTATCGTCTTGTCCCGTGCCTTCCCGTGCTGACTTCCCCGGTGTCCTCGAACTCCTGACCCACGCGGTCGAGTCCGTGGGCGGTGCCGAGCGCGAGGGCCAGGTCAAGATGGCGGACGCCGTCGGCCGTGCCATCCGCACCGGCGAGCACCTGGCCGTCCAGGCGGGCACGGGCACCGGGAAGTCGTTGGCCTATCTCGTTCCCGCGATCCGGCACGCGGTCGAGAAGGAGGCCACGGTCGTGGTCTCCACGGCCACCATCGCGCTGCAGCGCCAGCTCGTCGACAGGGACCTCCCCCGGCTGGCGAAGGCGCTGAAGAAGCCGCTCGGCCGCGAGCCCACCTTCGCGATCCTCAAGGGCCGCCGTAACTACCTCTGCCTCCACCGGCTCGATTCCGGCGCCCCGGACGAGCCGGAAGACCAGCAACTGTTCGACCCCTTCGCCGTCTCCCGGCTCGGCAAGGAGGTCACCCGGCTGCGGGAATGGTCGTCCGACACGGAAACCGGTGACCGCGACGAGCTGGTCCCCGGCGTCTCGGACCAGGCGTGGCGTCAGGTGTCGGTCACGGCCAAGGAATGCCTGGGCGCCTCACGGTGTCCCATCGGCACGGACTGCTTCGCCGAGCGGTCCCGCGCCGAGGCGGGCAAGGCCGACGTCGTGGTCACCAACCACGCGCTGCTGGCGATCGACGCGCTGCAGGGCTACCAGGTCCTCCCCGAACACGACCTGGTGATCATCGACGAGGCGCACGACCTCGTGGACCGCGTGACGTCCGTGGCGACCGGCGAGCTGACCAGCGGCATGGTCTCCGCGGCCGCTCGCCGCTGCGGGAAACTGGTCGACGACGAAGTGGCCGACCAGTTGCTGGAGGCGAGCGACGGGCTGGCGCTGATCCTCGACGACCTGCCGTCCGGCCGGATGGATTCGCTGCCGCAGGCCCTCACCGGCGCGATCCCCGCGGTCCGCGACGCCGCGCATCGCTGCCTCACCGCGCTCGGCAAGGACCGGAAAGAGGACGTCGACGAGGCCACGGCCCGCAAGCTGGCGCGGTCGCTGCTCGAAGAGGTCCACGACACCGCGGTCCGGCTGCTCGAAGCCTTCGACGACGACAAGGCACATCAACGTGACGTCGTCTGGCTGACCGGGGACCGCTTCTCCACGAACCCGCGTCCGCCCGCGCTGAAGGTCGCCCCGCTGGGTGTCGCGGGTTTGCTGCGGGAGCGGGTCTTCAACCAGCACACGACCGTCCTCACGTCGGCGACGCTGACCCTGGGCGGCACGTTCGACACCATGGCCCGGCAGTGGGGTCTCCCGCCCGGCGGTATGCGGGTCGAAAAGGCGCCCGGCGCGGCGACCGACAAGGCCGCCCCCGCCGACAGCGACGACGCCGACGGCCCGAAATGGACCGGCCTCGACGTCGGCTCCCCGTTCGACCACAAGCGCAACGGGATCCTTTACCTGGCCAAGCATCTGCCGCCGCCGGGCAGGGACGGGTTGCAGCCCTCGACCATGGACGAGCTGGCCGAGCTGATCGAGGCCGCGGGCGGGCGCACGCTCGGCCTGTTCTCCTCGATGCGCGCGGCGAAGCAGGCCACCGAGGAGATGCGGGAGCGGCTCGACCTGCCGATCCTCTGCCAGGGTGACGACGCCACCGGCCTGCTGGTGCAGAAGTTCTCCGAGGACGCGCGCACCTGCCTGTTCGGCACGCTTTCGCTGTGGCAGGGCGTCGACGTGCCCGGCCCGTCGCTCCAGCTCGTGGTGGTCGACAGGATCCCGTTCCCCCGCCCGGACGACCCGGTCTCTTCGGCGCGGCAACGAGCCGTGGAAGCCCGAGGCGGCAACGGTTTCCTCACCGTCGCGGCCACGCACGCCGCGCTGCTGCTCGCACAGGGCACCGGGCGGCTGCACCGTTCGGTCAGCGACCGCGGGGTCGTGGCGATCCTGGATTCGCGCCTGGCCACCGCCCGCTATGGCGGATTCCTGCGCGCCTCGCTGCCGCCGTTCTGGCCGACCATGGATCCGAAGGTCGCCCGCGACGCGCTGCGCCGCCTCGACGCCGCCGCCCCGGCCTGAGTGGCCTGGAACACGGCCGAGTACCGTTAACGGAACGCCGAAGACAGGGAGAACCGGTTGTCCCACGAGTCGCCCAACGCACAATCCCGGACCGTCAGCGTCGATGACACCGGAGTGCGGCGCCAGCTCGCGGACGGAAGCGAGGAAGCCGTCACGTGGTCCGAGCTGTCCGCGGTGGTGGTCAGAGTGATCCCTGAAGGCCCGTGGAAGGAAGACGTCTTCTTCATGCTCGCCGGCGCCGACGGGAAGGGCACCGCGATCCCCAGCGGCGACCCGGCCGCCGACGCCCTGATCGAGCGGTTGCAGACGCTGCCCGGCTTCGACAACGAAAAGTTCATCGAGGCCATGACCACCGACGCCGACGAGGCGTACGTGGTCTGGAGCGCCGAAGGCCACGCCGCCAAACACTGAGCCCGAATGCTATGAAAGGTCCTTTCCTTGCAAAATTTGCAAGGAAAGGACCTTTCATAGCATCCGGAGGGGCTTACTCGACCGGGAAGCTCTCCGTGACCGGGATGCCCTTCTTCAACGTCCGGCTCACCGTGCACAGCCGCTCGATGGCGCGGTCCACCGCCCCCGCGAGCGCCTCGCGCTCCTCAGCGGCCAGCGAGGACACGTCGACGTCGAAAGCCACGTGGACGGCGTCAAGCTCTGAAGCGCCTTCCCGCTGGTCCGCGGTCACGCCGACCCGGAACTTCGAGTCCTCCCCGATCCGGCGCGTGATGAGGTTCTCGGCGGTGACGGCCGAGCAGCCCGCCGCCGCGATCTGCAGCAGTTCGGCGGGTGAGAAGGCGCCCTCGGCACCCTTGCGGCCGATCACGACTTCGGCACCACGTTCGTTGCGGCCGACGAAGCGGTGCTCACCGTCGCGCTGGACTTCCAAAGACACGGGTCTCCCCTTTCAGAGTGGCGGCAGCCTGGGGGCGATCTCGCCGGCCAGCCGTTCCGCGGCCGGGCACATCTCCTGCGGCTGCTTGACCTTGTCCGCGACGTAGATCTCCACCGTCTCGATCATGGCACGCCCGTCGCCGCCGAAGGTCCGGTGCGGGATCTCGGCCCGGCAAGCCTTCCGCTCGGCCGAGACCTCGACGAAGGCTTCCCGCGATCCGAGAGCGACCCGTCTGCCGTCGAGCGGCGCCCGCTTCCGCTCGAACCGGATCGTCACCTGGGTCTCGCGATGGTTCCAGTAGCACTCCCAGTTCCCGAAGACCGGATCCGGTGTGGCCACGCCGCCGACGATCGCCTCCGGCAGGTCCCCGCCCAGCGCACAGGCGTCGAGACCGCCGAGTGAACCGGCGGGGAACGGAGCGGGCCGCCGCTTGATCGGCTCCCGGTTCAGCACGCTCACGGCGTGCGTGGCCACAGGGTCGACGTAATCGCACAGCTGCGCGTGCCAGTTCCGGATATGCCGGGCGTGCACCCACACCTGGTTGCCGTCCGGCAGCGGGATTCCCCGCGCGCATTTGTCTTCGGAGTCGCTCGGGATCTCGCGCACGATCAGCTTCCCCGGCATCGGCTTCTCCAGCAGCGGTGACGTCGGTGTCGTCAGTTCGAGGCGGATGTCGACGATGTCGTCCTCGTCGGGGCTCACGCGCAGCCGGACACCGCAGGAGTTGAAATTGCCCCCGGCACTGTCCAGTTCAGGGGACCCGAGGTGGTTCAGCGCGGAGGGATCGACCAGGGCGCAAGGATCCGCCGTCCGCCGGTCACCGACCAGTTCGGACGGCGGGCCCGCCGCGATCGACGCGGGTTCCTTCGTGGCGTAGAGCAGGCCCCCGGTCAGCATCAGCACCGCCGCGACGGCCGCGATCGCGATGGCGCGTTTGGTCACCCGGAAACGTCGCGTCCGCGCGGGCATCGCGACGTCCGCGACCTCGGACAGCAGCTCGGCGGCGCGGACGGCGTCCGGCCGCCCGGCGGGTTTGCGCCGCAGCAGTTCCATCAGCGCGGGCGCCAGCGGCCCCGCCCGGCGGATCGGTTCCAGCGTGTACGACGTCGCGCGCCGGAGCTGAAGGAACGGCCCGACACTCGCGTCTCCCCACACCGAAGTGCCCTCGACGGCGGCGAACAGTGTCGCGCCGAGCGAGAACACGTCCGCCGCGGCACCCGCCTGTCTGCCTTCGGCCATCTCCGGCGCGACGTAGCCGGGCGTCCCGACGTCGAGGCCGCCGCCGGTGCGGGTCACCTCCGCCCACTGCGCGATGCCGAGGTCGGTGAGTTTGGCCGTACCGTCGTCGGCCACCAGGACGTTGCCCGGTTTGAGGTCGCGGTGGACCATGCCCTTCTCGTGCATCGCCGCGAGCGCCGCGGCGAGCTGGACACCGATCTTGGCCACCTTGCCGGGTGGCAGCGGCCCCTCGGAGTCGATCACGTCGGCGAGGCTGCGCGCGGGCAGATATTCCATGACGAGCCAGCGATCGTCACCGTCCATCACGGCGTCGAAGACGGTGACCACGTTCGGGTGATGGAGGCCCGCGCCGATCCGCGCCTCGCGCCGGATCTGGCCGCTGTCCCCGGCCTGCGAGCGTTTGAGGGCGACGACCCGGCCGAGGTCCAGATCGGTGGCACGCCAGACCACACCCATGCCCCCGGCGCCGATCCGCTCCTCCAAGCGATAGCGCCCGGCGATCAGCCGGTCACCCATGCGGGGAGTATAGGAGGCTAAGCCCTTTGGGCTATGACCGTGACTGTTCCGGGATCGACTTCGGTGAAACCGGCGTCCCGGACCGCGACGACACCGTCACGGCGCCACGAGCCTTCGGGATCCTCGACCGGGCAAAGCGCCTTCCAGATCGCGACCGGCGGCGTCCGCACCGAGCACCGGAACCCGGTCTCGGCCCAGGCCGCCCGTTCGGCCTCGTCCAGCAGTGCGGCGAGGATCATCGTCGCGTGCCCGACCTGGGCCGAGCCCTTGCCGACGGTCATCGAGACCTCGGGGTTCAGCAGCAGCCGCGGAACCCCGGCCGGCGCGGGTCCCGGCTCGTCGGCAGGCAGTTCGCTTCCGGAGATCTGCAACCGCGAGACCTCCTTCGGCGTCTCGGCGACGCGGCAGGGAAGCAAGGCCCGTGCCTCGGCACCGTCGACCTCGACCGTGATCCCCGGCAGTTCCTGGACCGCCCGCCAGTGCGCGCCGCGGGCCCGCCGGGCGACCTTGCGGATCCGGCCGTCGACCCACGCCTTGAGCGGCTCGTGCCATTCGCCCTCGGGCTCGGCACGTTCGTCGAGGCAGACCGCGACCGCGGCCGCCGCGGCGGCTTCCAGCAACGCGGTCCGGGACGGCGGTTCGGCCCGTTCCATCCGCAGGATCACCGGCATGGCGCGGACCTCGGCGGGATCTTCGTCCGACGTGTCCACCGTGTCCTCGGCGGGCAGCCCCAGCCAGAACGCGTAGCGCGCGGCCAGCGGTTCCAGCACGCTCATGGCCGCGAAAGCTCCAGACCGTCGGCCGCGTCGGCCGCCTCGATCTCGGACCTGGTGACCCCGAGCAGGAACAGCACGGCGTCGAGGTACGGGTGGGAGAGCGCGGTGTCGGCGACCTCGCGCAGCGCGGGCTTCGCGTTGAAGGCGACACCCATCCCGGCGACCGACAGCATGTCGATGTCATTCGCCCCGTCACCGACGGCGACGCACTGCTCCAGCGAGATCTCGTACTCCTCGGCGAACCGGCGCAGCGCCACCGCCTTGCCCGCGCGGTCGACGATGTCCCCGACCACCCGGCCGGTGAGCTTGCCGTCGATCACTTCGAGTTCGTTCGCGGCGGCGAAATCGAGGCCGAGATCGTCCACAAGGGACTGGATGATCTTGGTGAAACCACCCGAGACGACCCCGCAGCGGAAGCCCATCCGCTTCAGCGTGCGGATGGTCGTGCGCGCGCCAGGGGTGAGCTCGATGGACGCGGCGACCTCGTCCAGCACCGTCTCCGGAAGCCCTTCCAGCAGCGCGACCCGGCGCTCCAGGGACTCGCCGAAGTTCAGCTCGCCGCGCATCGCGGCCTCGGTGATCTCGCGGACCTGCGGTTCGACGCCGGCGTGCGCGCCGAGCATTTCGATGACCTCGCCCTGGATGAGCGTGGAGTCGACGTCGAAGACGACCAGCCGCTTGGCACGGCGGGCCAGCCCGGCCCGCTCGACCGAGATGTCGATCCCGGCCTCGACGGCGGCGTCCGCCAGCGCGGTGCGCAGCGCGGCGTCGGCCTCCGGGGTGTCCTGGGCGAGCGAGGCGTACAGCTCCAGCCCGGTCACCGGGTAATCGGCGACGCTGCGGATCGAGTCGATGTTGACGTCCAGCGCGGCGAGACGGCGCGCGACGTCGGAGAACGCCCGCGCGGTCACCGGGCGGCCGAGCATCAGCAGGACATGCGTCGAGTCCTTCTGGCCGATGGCGAACGGGTCGGCGCCGATGGCCGAGCCGATCTTCACCTCGACCTCCATCCCGACCGACGCCATCGCCTGCTCGACGTATTCCTGCAGGCCCTCGGGGTCGCGGTACACGCCGGCGAGCACGCCGAGCACCAGCTGGCCGCGGATGACGACCTGCTCGACGTCGAGGACGTCGACGTCGTGGCGCGACAGCACGGCGAACAGCACCGAGGACACACCCGGCTTGTCAGGACCGGTGGTGGTGATGAGAACTGGTGTCTGCGTCACGGGGTCAGTCTCCCTCAGCCACGGACGAAAAAGGCGCGTGCCTTGCCCCTGTGTGAGGC
>NZ_JBHVKW010000134.1:0-20420 GCF_042797905.1 Amycolatopsis sp. NPDC057786 | reverse complement strand
AAGCGTCAGGGATGGGCAGGCCCGGTCCTCGCTCGCCGGAGGTTGCGAATGCCACTTTCGCAACCTTCAACGTTGCGAAAGTGGCTTTCGCAACGCGCCGCCGTTGCCCTCTCTCGCCACTCACGACCCACTCAGCCGTCAGCGGTTCTGGACGTGCTGCCAGCCGAAGCGGCCCTTGATGCAGAGGTTCCCGTGGGTCACCGAGCTCTCGTGCGGAGAGGTGACCTTGACGATCTCGTTGTCCTGGACATGCAGGGTGAGGTTGCAGCCGACGCCGCAGAAGGTGCAGACGGTGGTCGTCGCGGTCTGCCTCGACTCGTCCCAGGTCCCGTCCTCGCGTTTGTCGTGCTCGCGTTTGAAGCTCAGCGCACCGGTCGGGCATACCTCGACACAGTTTCCACAGTAGACACACGCGCTGTCCGGCAGCGGGTTCGCGAACTCCGTCGAGATCCGCGCGTCGAAACCCCGCCCCGCCATGGTGATGGCGAAGGTGTTCTGCCACTGCTCACCGCACGCGTCGACGCACTTGTAGCACTGGATGCATTTCCCGTAGTCGCGGACGTAAAGCTCGTTGTCCACTTTGATCGGCTGGCGTACCGTCGCCGCCGTCGTCCCGTCCGGGATCTCGTGTTCTCCCGGACGCCGCTCGTCCCGGTCGTCCGCGGGCGGTGCGGGTGGCCCGAAACGCTCGGGTGCCGCGCCGCTTTCGGCCATCCAGTCCGCGACGTCGGGCGTGGTGGACAGATCCGTCGCCGAAGCGAGGAGTTCGAGCACCACCTTGCGACTGAGCCGCGTCCGGTCGGTCTCGGTCCGCACCACCATGCCGGGTTCCGCCTTGCGTGAGCATGACGGCACGAGCGTGCGCGAGCCCTCGACCTCCACCATGCAGACCCGGCAGGCGTTCGCCGGTTCGAGGGTGTCGCCGTAACAGAGCGTCGGGATGTTCTTGCCCACCGCGGCACAGGCGTCGAGAATCGTCGAGCCTTCGGGAACGCGGACGGCCTCACCGTCCACAGTGAACTCGACGAGCCGTCGCGGAAGTCCTATTTCGACGATGGTCATGACTGCTCCTCCAGCGCGCCCAGCCGGTCGATCGCCGACTCGATGGCGTTCCATGCGGTCTGGCCCAGTCCGCAGATGGACGAATCACGCATCACCTGGCCGACTTCGCGCAGCAGCGCGAGATCGTCCCCGCCGGTGCCGAGCCCGCGGCCGCCGACGATCCGGTGCAGCGCCTCCTCCTGCCGCACGGTCCCGATCCGGCACGGCACGCACTGCCCGCACGACTCGTCCCGGAAGAAGGCCGCGATCCGCAACAGGAATCCGCCGAGATCGGCCTGGTCGTCCAGCATCAGCACGACACCCGAACCGAGGGTTGCGCCTGCCGCGCGGGCGTCTTCCATGGTCAACGGCAAGGCGGTCTCGTCCGGGCGCACGAAACCCCCCGCCGCGCCACCGAGCAGGATCGCCCGGAGCTCGCGGCCCTCCGGCACTCCCCCGGCGAGTTCGAGCAGTTCACCGAGCGTCGTCCCGAACGGCACCTCGTACACGCCGGGACGCCGGACATTGCCGGACAGGCAGAACAGTTTCGGCCCGGACGAGCGATCCGTCCCGATACGGCGGTAAGCGTCGCAGCCCTCGGTGAGGATCAGCGGGGCATTGACCAGGGTCTCGACGTTGTTCACCACCGTCGGCTTGCCGAACAGCCCCTTCTCCACCGGGAACGGCGGTTTGGTCCTCGGCTCGCCGCGGAAGCCTTCGATCGAGTTGAAGATCGCCGTTTCCTCGCCGCAGATGTAGGCGCCCGCACCCCGCCTGATCTCGATGTCGAACGAGAAACCTCGACGTCCCATGATGTCCTCGCCAAGGAACCCACGTTCGCGGGCGATGTCGATCGCGTTGCGCAGCACTTTCAGCGCGCGCGGGTACTCACCGCGAAGGTAGACGTATCCCTTCCGCGCCCCGATGGCGAAAGCGGCGATCGTCATCGCCTCGACGAGCGCGAACGGGTCCCCCTCGATCAGCACGCGATCCTTGAACGTGCCCGGTTCGCTCTCGTCGGCGTTGCAGACGAGGTACCGGGTCCGCTCGGGTTGCCTCGCGGTGGCATCCCACTTCCGGCCGGTCGGGAACGCCGCCCCGCCCCGGCCCATCAGCCCCGAGTCGGTCACCTCACGGATGACCCCGGCAGGCCCGAGCAACAGCGCGTTCCTCAACGCCGTGTAGCCACCGGACGCGCGGTAGGCGTCCAGGCTTTCCGGGTCGACGACACCTACCCGGCGCAACAGCCGCAGCCCTGACTCTCCTTGCTGCGGAACCGAAACCGGCGATTCGTCCACTTCGGACTCACCGGACGCGGCGCGGGCGACTTCACCCGGACTCGCCGGGGCGAGCAGCCGTTCTTGGGCGGGATCGCCGGCCTCGAAGGCCAGCGCCGCGGGGGCACGTTCGCAGACACCCAAGCACGGACTGCGATGCCAAGTGAACCCCGCGGCGCCGGTGGTCTCGGTCAGCGCGTCGCACAACGCCTCCGCGCCGTTGACCCGGCACGCCAGGTCCGTGCACACGTGCACGACCCGCGGCGGCCGTTCCTTGAGCGAGAACAACGCGTAGAAGCTGGCCACACCGTATGCCTCGGCCGGAGGGACGTTCAGCCGGCGGCAGATGTGGTTCAGCGCTCCCTGGCTGATCCAGCCGATCCGGTCGTTCACGGCGTGCAACACGGGAAGCAGCTGATCGCGGCCTCCGGTGCCGAACGCGTCGACCGCGGCCCGCTCGGCGTCCGTCGGTTCGGCGTTCAGGAAGCGCAGGTCCATTCAGGACTCCTCACACGGTGGCGGGCAGCTTCTCGACCCGGATCGCGGCGGCCTTGTACTCGGCCGTGCCCGCGACCGGACAGGTCGCCTCGATGGTGATGACGTTGACGTCGATCTCGTCCGGGAAGTGGAAGGTCATGAACGCCAGCCCCGGACGCAGTCCCTCGTCGATCCGGACCGGCGCCTCGATCTCCCCGCGACGGGAGGAGATCCGCACGACCTCGTCCTCGACGACGCCGAGCTTGACGGCGTCGGCCCGGCACAGGTCGAGCGTCTCACCGCGACGCAGCGGTGAGGGGAAGCCGCCGGACTGGACGCCGGTGTTGTAGGAGTCCAGCCGTCTGCCGGTGGTCAGCCGGATCGGGAAGTCCTCGGTGAGCAGATCCACCGGCGGGCTGTGCGCGATCACGGTGAACGGCGCCGGGCGGCCGCGTTTCGCCGGGTCCTCCTCCCAGAGACGCCCGTGCAGGAAGGTCGGCTCGAGTTCGTCCTCGCGATAGCAGGGCCACTGGATGCCGCCGAGCTCCTCCAGCCTCGCGTAACTCATACCGGCGTGCATCGGCGACAGCGCCCGGAGTTCGTTCCAGACGTCCTCGCCACCCCGGTAGTTCCAGTCGTGTCCAAGACGCCGGGCCAGTTCGCACAGCAACTGGATGTCGTCGCGGGCGCCCTCCGGCGGTTCGAGTGCCTTGCGGACGCGCTGGACCCGGCGTTCGCTGTTGGTGAAGGTGCCGTCGGATTCACACCAGGCCGCCGAAGCCGGCAGCACGACGTCGGCCAGCCGCGCGGTCTTGGTGAGGAAGATGTCCTGCACCACCAGAAGATCCACATTGGACAGGCGTTTGATCGTGTGCTCGCAGTCCGCTTCCGACTGCACCGGGTTCTCCCCGATGATGTAGACGCAGGTCAGCTCGCCACGCTCCATCGCGTCGAGCATCTGCGTGAGGTTGAGCCCCTTGTGCGGCGGGATGTCCGAGCCCCACGCCGTGTCGAACTTCGCCCTGACTTCCGCGTCGAGGATGTTCTGGAACCCGGGCAACCGGTCCGGGATCGCGCCCATGTCCCCGCCGCCCTGGACGTTGTTCTGCCCGCGCAACGGATTCAGTCCGGCGCCGTACCGGCCGACGTGTCCGGCCAGCAGCGCCAGGTTGATCAGGGACAGCACGTTGTCCGTGCCGTTGTGATGCTCGGTGATCCCGAGCGTCCACGAAAGCTGGCCGCGGTCCGCGCGGGCGTAGGTGTGCGCGAGTTCGCGGA
Organism: Amycolatopsis sp. NPDC057786; assembly: GCF_042797905.1. Lineage (NCBI taxonomy): Bacteria > Bacillati > Actinomycetota > Actinomycetes > Pseudonocardiales > Pseudonocardiaceae > Amycolatopsis > Amycolatopsis sp. NPDC057786. The sequence goes on along the minus strand of NZ_JBHVKW010000134.1, from coordinate 16,347 downwards.
TCAATTCGGCCGGGACACCGGTGACCTCCTCGGCGACCTCGAGCGTCCAAGGCTCGACCGAGGCCGCGAACTCGGCGAACCCCTCGGTGGCACGTTCGATGAAGGCGGTGTTGGCCAGTCCGGAGTGGATGATCTCGCGGGCGACCGCGTGCGCCAGCGGGATGTCCGTGCCGACGTGCAGCTGGAGCTGCCGGTGCGCCCAGCTCGCGGTGCTGGTCCGGCGCGGGTCGATGACGAACAGTTTGGCGCCGCGATGGACGGCCTTGAGCACGTGCTGGAAGAAGATCGGGTGGGCCTCACGCGGATTGCCGCCCCAGACGACGATGACGTCGGCGTCCTCGATCTCCTGGTACGACGACGTTCCGCCGCCGCTGTCGAACACCCGCGCCAGCCCGGCGACGCTCGGCGCGTGACAGGTGCGGTTGCACGAGTCGACGTTGTTCGTGCCGATCACCGAGCGCGTGAACTTCTGCGCCACGTAGTTCATCTCGTTGGTCGCCCTGGCACAGGAGAACATGCCGAAAGCCTCGGGTCCCTTGGTTTCGAGCGTGCGCCGGAACCCGGTGGCGGCTCGCTCCAGCGCCTCCTCCCAGCTCGCCGGGCGCAGCTCGCCCGAGTCGCGGACCAGCGGCTGGGTGAGGCGGACGTACGGTTCGGTGTTCTTGCGCTTCATCGGGTTCCTCCGATTCAGTGCGCTCCCACGGGAACGGCGTTCGCTGTCTGGTCGAGCAGGCCGATCGCCGCGTGGACGTGCCGCAGCGCCGGGGCGGGCACGCCGGTCAGCTCCGACAGCTCGACGACGGCGCCGATGATCGCGTCGATCTCCAGCGGTTTGCCCGCTTCGAGGTCCTGCAACATCGACGTCTTGTGGTGACCGACGCGCCAGGCGCCGTCGATGCGCTTCTCGACCGACACCTTCGGGTCGCAGCCGGCGGCGCGGGCGATCGCGAGGGTCTCGTTCATCATCGCGGCGACGAGCTCGCGGGTTTCCGGGTGCTCGCAGATCTGGACCATGGTCGCCCTGGTCAGCGCGCTGAGCGGGTTGAAGGCGACGTTGCCCATGAGCTTGACCCAGATCTCGTCGCGCAGGTCGAGTTCGACCGGCGCCTTCAGGCCGCCCGCGATCATCGCGTCGGCGAGCGCCGCGCACCGGGACGAAACGCCGCCTTTCGGCTCGCCCAAAGCGAACCGGGTCCCTTCGAGATGCCGAATCACGCCGGGCTCCTCGATCACCGTCGAGCAGTAGACGACGCAGCCGATCGCGCGGCGTAGTTCGAGGACCTCGCTCACCGCGCCGCCGGGGTCGACCGTCTCGATGCGGCGGTTCTCCAGCGGATGTCCGCTGAGACCGTGGAAGTACCACCACGGGATCCCGTTCTGCGCGGCCACGATCGCGGTGTCCTCGCCCAGCAACGGCGCGATCAGCGGTCCGCACGAGGCGTACGAGTTCGCTTTCAGGCCGAGGAAGACGAAGTCGACCGGACCGACTTCCGCGGGATCGTCGGTGACGTGGGGCCGGACGGTGAAGTTCCCGCGTGGGCTGAGCACCCGTACTCCGTGCGCGCGCATCGCGTCGCCGTGCGCCCGTCTCGCGATGAGGTGGACCTCCGCCCCGCCTCGGTGCAGCGCGGCCCCGGCGTACGCGCCGATCGCCCCCGCACCCAGAACAGCGACCTTCATGACGTGCCTCCTGCTCACCCGAAGACCAGATTGCATACAGTATCCTGTAGATGGTCGCCGCGCCAAGCCCTGTCGCATTTAGTCTTCTAAATGCGCCCAGGTACACGTGCGTCAAGCCGTAACTCACGTGATTGGAGGCGTACCACGCCGAGCGATCGGGATCCGGCGTGTTACGCCTCCGATCACGCGAGGTGCGCCCACGATCACGCGAGGTGCGCCTTGCTGTCACCGCATTCAGAGGACGAAATGCGGGAGGAAGCGGCGATTGTCGGGATTTTGCATACCAAAACCTGTATCCTGAACCAGACGAGTCCCCCGGAGGTCCTGTGAGCCAGTCCGTTTCACCCCTTCCCGACCGCGGCCCCACCGGCCGCCGGACGAAGGGCACGCTCAACCCGGCGACGGCCAAACGCGTCGAGCGGCCCGCTCCCCTGCGCCAGGTCGTCTACGACGCGCTCGCGGAACTGATCATCAACCGGACCCTCGAACCCGGTCAGCACCTGGTCGAGGCGGACCTCGCCGAATACCTGGGCGTAAGCAGGCAGCCGGTCCGCGAGGCGTTGCAGCGTCTGCAGAGCGAAGGCTGGGTCGACCTCCGCCCCGCCCAAGGCGCCTTCGTGCACATGCCCACCGACGAGGAAGCCGATGAACTGCTCAGCGTGCGCACCGTGCTGGAGGCGCACTCCGCCCGCCTCGCCGCCGGCAGGGCCGGCGACGAGGACGTCGAGCGCTTGTGGGAACTGCAGAAGACCGGGCTGGAGGCGTTGGCCGCCGACGACACCGAAGGCCTCGTCGCGGCCAACGCCGCGCTCCACGCGTTCATCACCGAACTGTCCGGCAACGCCGTCCTTGCCGAAATGATCGGCATGGTCGATCGCCGGGTCCGCTGGTACTACACGCCGATCGCCCGTCCTCGCAGCCACGACGCCTGGCAGGAACACGAAGAGCTGATCAAGGCCATCGCCGCCGGTGACGCCGTCGCCGCCGAAAAGATCATGAACCAGCACACCGAGCGCACCCGGCAGGCCTTCCACGAACGGCCGAAGGAGGACTAAGCCGGGTTCAGTTCCTGCTCACGGCGCGGAGTGCGCGTGCGCGAACGCCCCGGCTGACGCAGCAGAAGACTGAGCGCGGCCGCGAACAAGCTCGTCGCGCCCGCGAGGAAGAACGCGCCGCCGTAACCCCAGGCCACCACGACCATCGCCCCGACACCGGAGCCGACCAGGCCCGAGATCAGCTTCGAACTGTAGACCAGGCCGTAGTTGCTGGCGTTGTTGTTCTCGCCGTAGAAATCCGCCGTCATCGCCGCGAACAGCGGGAAGATCGCGCCGCCGCCGAAACCGGAGATCATCGAGGCGAGCAGGAACAGCGGCATGCTGCCGACCGAGCCGGACAGGTACACGGCGAACTGCGCGAGGCCGAGGACCACGCAGACCATGAACAAGGTCTGCCGTCGCCCGTAGCGGTCGGAGATCCAGCCGATCACGCCGCGGCCGGTGCCGTTGATGATCGCCTTCAGGCTCATCGCGAGCGCCACGATCCCGCCCGCGAACCCCATCTCGTTGCCGAACGGCACCTGCATCGCGATACCGAAGATGTTCACCCCGGCCGTGCACAGCAGACAGAACCACATCAGCGGCAGCATCCCGGTCCGGAGTGCCTCCTTCGGCGTGTACTGCCGGACCGCCGGAGGGTTCTTCCGCAGCGAACGGCGGATCCGCGGATCGTCGGACACCTTCAACGGGTCCACGTGCGCGGGCCACCAGTTCTTGGGCGGGTCCTGGAAGAAGAAGCCGCTGACCGCGACGACCGCCGCCAGGAAGAGGCCGACCACGAGCAGGACGCCCGAAAAGTTGGAAAGGTCCATATAGGACGTGAAGATGAAGATGAAGGGCACCGACCCGTAGGCGAAGCCGCCGTTGACGAACCCCGTCTTCCCGCCCCTGCGCTCCGGATACCACTTCCCCACCATGTTCACACAGGTCGCGTAGACCAGGCCGGCCCCGCCCCCGCCGAAGAACCCGAAGCCCAGATACGCCCAGACCTCACTGGGCGCGTAGGCGAGGGCCAGATAGGACAAGAGGGTGCCTGTCGCGCCCAGCAGCATCGCCGCCTTGGCGGGCAACCTCCCGTTCTCGCGCATCTTCCCGGCGGGGAAGGCGACGATCGCCTGGAAGAACACCCAGACCCCGAGCAGCCAGAAGATGGTCGCCCCGTGCCAGCCGTGCGCGTCGGCCAGCGTCTCCTCCGCCGACGTGAACGCGTATTCCGAGGAACTGATCGCCATCATGGCGACCCAGGGCAGGATCACCATCGTCCATCGTGGACGGCCCATGATGTCGCGATCGGTTTCCCCGATGCGATAGATCCGGCCGTTCGAATCGGTTACTTCCTTGTACGCTCCGGGTGGTTGAGCCGCGGTCGATGACGTCATTGTCATTCTCCTTGGTCGGGTCGGGCCGGAAAGTCAGCCGAGCAGTCCCGCTGAACGGGCCCAGTGATACTTCGCGCCGAGCACGGCCACCGGCTTCTCCGTCGTGTACGGATAGGCCACGACACCGTGCTCGTACAGAAAATCGCTGGCCTGTTCGACCTCGACGTCGCCTGCCAGCGAGGCGACGACGGGCTTGTGGATCCCTTTCGCGCGATATTCGGATACGACTTCCGAAACGAGTTCCGCGAAGATCATCGGCGGGGTGACGATAGTATGCCAATAGCCGAGGATCAAGGCATGGATTCGCTCGTCCTCCAAACCGAGCGCGATCGTGTTCCGGTAGGTGGAAGGTGGTTCGCCGCCGGTTATGTCCACCGGATTTCCCGCGGCGCCGAACGGCGGGATGAATTCCCGGAACGACGCGTCGAGATCGGGCGGGATCTCCATCAGATTCAACCCGTTGTCCACACAGGCGTCGGAAAGCAGGACACCGGAACCGCCGGCGCCGGTGATGATGACGACGTTCTCGCCCTTGGGGGTCGGGAGCAGCGGGATACCCCGCGCGTACTCCAGCAGATCGTTGAGCCCTGGCGCCCGGATGACCCCGCTCTGGCGCAGGATGTCGTCGTAGACCTTGTCGTCGCCGGCGAGCGCGCCGGTATGCGAGCCCGCCGCTTTCGCGCCTTGGGACGTGCGGCCCGCTTTGAGCACGACGACCGGTTTCCGCACCGAAACCCGTTTCGCCGTTTCCGCGAATGATCGCCCGTCCTTGAGATCTTCGAGATGCATCGCGATGAGCTCGGTGTTTTCATCTTGTTCGAAGAAAGTGAGCAGATCGTCCTCGTCGATATCGGCCTTGTTGCCGACCCCGACGATCGAGGAGACGCCCATTTTCGCCGACCGGCTGAACCCGAGGATGGCCATCCCGATGCCGCCGCTCTGCGAGGAAAGCGCGACCCCGCCCTTGACGTCGTACGGCGTGCAGAACGTCGCCGACAGATTCTCGTGCGTGTAGTAGTAGCCGTAGATGTTGGGGCCGAGGACCCGGACACCGTGTTCCCGCGCGATCGCGACGACCTGGTCCTGCAGTTCGATGTTCCCCGTCTCGCCGAAGCCGGACGGGATCAGGATCGCCCCCGCCACCCCCTTCCGGCCCGCTTCCTCCAGCGCGGCGGGCACGAACTTGGCCGGGATGGCGAACACCGCGACGTCGACGTCGCCCGGAACGTCGGCGATGCTCGCGTAGGCCTTGCGGTCGAGAATCTCGGCGGCCTTGGGATTGATGGGATGGATCTCCCCCGCGAACCCGCCGTTCACGAGGTTCTTCATCACCGAGTTGCCGATCTTTCCGGCCTCCGCGGACGCGCCGATGACGGCGATCGAAGCCGGTTTCATGATCCGGGTCATCGATGCCAGGATCTCCTCCTGGCTGAACCGCACGGGCTCTCGCGCCGCTTCGGGATCCACCAGGATCCGGACGTCGACGGCGGTGGCGCCGCCGGGTGTGGCCAGCACCGGGTTGAGGTCGACTTCGGCCAGTTGCGGGAAGTCGGTGACCAGGGCACCGACGCGGGTGAGCACGTCGGCGAGCGCGTCCCTGCTGACCGGTTCCGCACCGCGGACCCCGCGCAGGATCTCGGCGGCCGCGATACCGTCGATCATCGAGAACGCCTGGTCACGGTCGAGCGGGGCGAGCCGGAACGTGACGTCCTTGAGCACCTCGACCAGCACCCCGCCGAGTCCGAACGCGACGATCTTGCCGAACGTGGCGTCCGTGGTGGCGCCGATGATCACCTCTTGCCCGCCGCTGAGCATCCGCTGCACCTGGACGCCGGTGATCTCGGCGTCGGCGTCGTACGCCTTGGCGTTGGCGACGATGGACCGGAAGCCGTCCGTCACCGCGTCCGCCGTCGCCAGGCCGACCAGCACGCCGCCTGCCTCGGTCTTGTGCAGGATGTCCGGCGAAACGATCTTCAGCACCACCGGAAACCCGAGCTCCGCTGCCTGCGCGACGGCTTCCTCCGCGGTGGCCGCCAGCCGTTCCGCGGGCGTCGGGATCCCGTACGCCTCGCACACCTGGCGACCTTCCGGCGCGGTGAGCGACGTCCGCCCCTCGGCGGCGACCTTCTCGAGGATCTTCTCGACGATCTCTTTGCCTGCCATGAAGTCTCTCCTCAGATCACGCCGGCCGCGCGCAGCCGGTCCAGGTCGTCCTCGCCATAGCCGAGTTCGCCGAAGACCTCGGCGTTGTGCTCTCCGAGCAGGGGCGAGCGCTCGACCTCGACCGGCGAATCCGACAGCTTCAGCGGGCAGCCCACGGTTTTGAAGGCACCTCGTTCGGGATGGTCGACTTCGACGACGGAACCCAGTTCGGCCAGTGTGGCGTCCTCGGCGAGTTCCTTGGTGGACAGGATCGGACCGCAGGGGATGTTGTGGGCGTTGAGCGCCTCCATCACCTCCCATTTGGTGTGCTGCTCGGTCCACTCCTCGATCATTCCGAAGGCCTTGTCCAATTTGGACAGCCTGGCTTCCGGAGTGGACCAGTCCGGATCCTCGGCGAGTTCGGGTTTCCCGATCAGCCGGGTGATCGGCGCCCAACCGACCGGCTGGATGATCACGTAGATGTAGTCGTTCGGTCCGCCCGGCGCGCATTTCACCGCCCAGCCGGGCTGCCCGCCGCCCGACGCGTTGCCCGACCGAGGGACCTCGTCGCCGAAGACGTCGTTCGGATACTCGTTGAGCGGGCCGTGCGCCAGGCGTTGCTGGTCGCGGAGTTTGACGCGGCACAGGTTCAGCACGGCGTCCTGCATCGCGACCTGGACCCGCTGCCCGCGCCCGGTGTTCGTCCGCTGGTACAGCGCGGCCAGGATCGCGGCGACCAGGTGGATGCCGGTCCCCGAGTCCCCGATCTGCGCGCCGGTCGCGGTGGGCGGGCCGTCCTCGAAACCGGTGGTGCTCATCGCGCCGCCCATCGCCTGCGCGATGACCTCGTAGGCCTTGAAGTCCGCGTACCGCCCAGGGCCGAACCCCTTGATGGAGGCGTAGATCAGGCGTGGGTTCAGCTCCGCGAGCCGTTCCCAGGGATAGCCGAAGCGGTCGACCACCCCGGGACCGAAGTTCTCGACCAGCACGTCCACACTGGACACGAGCTGCTCGAAGACCTGTTTCCCCTGCTCGCTCTTCATGTTCAGGGTGATGCTGCGTTTGTTGGCGTTGAGCATCGTGAAGTAGAGACTGTCCACCCCGGGGAGGTCCCTGAGCTGGCCGCGAGTGATGTCACCGCGGCCGGGTGTCTCCAGTTTGATCACGTCCGCGCCGAGCCAGGCCAGGATCTGCGTGGACGAAGGTCCTGATTGGACATGCGTCATGTCGAGGACGCGGACGCCGTCGAGTGCCTTTCCCATCGGTGATCCCTCCCGGCTACTTGTACATGGTCTGGTTCATGGTTCCGGGCGCGTAGACGTCCGGGTCGATCCAAACGTTGATCAGCGAAGGCTTTCCGGACTCGCGGGCGCGCAGCAGCGCCGGCCCGATGTCGGCGGGGTCGCGCACCGCCTCACCGTGCCCGCCGAGCATCCTGGCGAACTCGTCGTAGGGAACGTCGCCGAGAGTGTTGCCGACGCGCTCCCTGGCGAGGCCGTACTTCGCCGCCTGCCCGTAGCGGATCTGGTTCATCGAGGAGTTGTTGCCGACGATCCCGACGAACGGCAGATCGAACCGCACCAGGGTTTCGAAGTCCCAGCCGGTCAGGCTGAACGCGCCGTCCCCGAAGAGCGCGACGACCTCTTTCTCCGGCCGCGCGTGCTTCGCGGCGAGGACGAACGGGATCCCCACCCCGAGGGTCCCGAGCGGGCCGGGGTCCATCCAGTGCCCTGGCGCCTTCGGCTGGACGACCTGCCCGGAGAAGGTCACGATGTCGCCGCCGTCGCCGATGTAGAGCGAGTCCTCGGTGAGGAACTCGTTGATCTCGTGCACCAGCCGGTACGGGTGGATCGGGCTCGCGTCGGAATGCTGGAACGGCAGGCGCTTCTGCTTCGCCTTGGCCTCGACGCCCTGTAGTTCCTCGAGCCAGACCTTGCGCGCGACGGCACCGTTGTCGACCCGGCCGGTGGCCGCGTCCGCGACCGCGGCGAGCACCTGACCCGCGTCGCCGACGATGCCGAGGTCGACGTCCCGGTTCTTCCCGACGGTGCGGTAGTCGAGATCGATCTGCACGACCGTCGCGTCCGGCGAGAGCCGCTTGCCGTAGCCCATGCGGAAGTCGAACGGGGTGCCGACGATGACGATCACGTCGGCGTTGTCGAACGCGTATCGGCGCGAGAGCTGGAAGTGGTGCGGATCGCCGGGCGGCAGCGTGCCGCGGCCCGCACCGTTCATGTACGCCGGGATGTTCAGCCCCCGCACCAGCTCGGCCGCCGGCACGGTGGCGCGGGTCGTCCACACCTGGCTGCCCAGCAGGATGGCCGGCTTCTTCGAGTGGACGAGGAGGTCGGCGAGCTTTTCGATGTCCGCCGGGTCTCCGGCGTTGCGGGTGGACGCCCGGTACCGGCCCGCCGAGGGGACCCGTGCCTTGTCCACCGGGACCTTCGCGTCGAGGACGTCGCGGGGAATCTCCAAAAAGGACGGTCCGGGCGCGCCGTGGTAACACTCGCGGAAGGCCATCGAGACCAGGTCCGCCACCCGCGCGGTATCCGGGACGGTGGCGGAGAACTTGGTGATCGGCGCCATCATGTCGACGTGCGGCAGATCCTGCAGTGAGCCCATCTTGTGCTGGGTCAACGCACCCTGCCCGCCGATCAGCAGCATCGGGCTCTCCGCGCGCAGGGCGTTCGCGACTCCGGTGACGGCGTCCGTCGTGCCCGGTCCCGCGGTGACGACGGCGCAGCCGGTGCGGCCGGTGATCCGCGCGTAGCCGTCGGCCGCGTGCGCCGCGACCTGCTCGTGCCGGACGTCGATGACCTCGATGCCCTCGTCGACGCAGCCGTCGTAGATGTCGATGATATGCCCACCGCACAAGGTGAAGATCGTGTCGACGCCCTCCGCCTTGAGCGCCTTGGCCACCAGGTGGCCGCCGGAGATCAGCTCCGGGGCGGGTTCGGAACCGTTGGTGGTGGCCTTCGTCGCGGTGTCCGCCGCGGTGCCGGTCGTTGGCGCCATCGTTCAACTCCTCTTTGTCGCACGCCGGACCTCTCTGATCCGTGCGCTCGTTTCCGGATCTGCTCCGTCCGCCCGGCCCCTGCTCGAAGCCCCTGGTCGCGGCAGACTGTAGATTGCATACCGTATGAGGTAGGCATATAGTTACTCTTCGAACGCTCCGGTGTCCAGGGCCGCAAGCAGGTTTCCTCTCCCCTCGAGAAAGGACTTCGCGTGGACCTTTTCGAACACGAGGCACGGGATCTCTTCGAGCGGCATCACGTCCCGGTTCCTGCCGGGAAGGTCGTCACCACCCCGGAACAGGCGCGAGCGATCGCCGTCGAGCTAGGTGGATCCGTCGTGGTCAAGGCCCAGGTGAAGACCGGCGGACGGGGCAAGGCAGGCGGCGTGAAAGTGGCCCGCTCCCCCGACGACGCCGAGCAAGCGGCCGAGGACGTCCTCGGAATGGACATCAAGGGACACCACGTACACAAGGTGCTCGTCACCGAGGCGAGCGCGATCGCCGAGGAGTACTACCTTTCGTTCCTGCTCGACCGTGCCGGCCGGACGTTCCTCGCGATGGCCTCGGCCGAAGGCGGGATGGACATCGAGACGGTGGCGGCCACGAAACCCGAGACCCTGGCCCGAATCCAGATCGATCCACGGACCGGCGTGGACGGCGCTCTGGCGGAACGGATCGTCGAGGCGGCCGGGCTACCCGAGGCCGCGATCGGTGCCGTTGTCGCACTGTGGAACGTCTTCGTCGCGGAAGACGCGACGCTGGTGGAGGTCAATCCGCTGGTGCTGACCACGGACGGGACGGTCGTCGCGGTCGACGGGAAAGTCACCCTCGACGCCAATGCCGCGTTCCGGCACCCGGCCCATGCCGTCTTCATCGATTCCCCGGACGAGGATCCGCTCGAACGCCGTGCCCGCGAAGCCGGGCTGAACTACGTCAAACTCGACGGCGACATCGGCGTGATCGGCAACGGCGCCGGGCTGGTGATGTCCACTTTGGACGTCGTGGCGGCCGCGGCGGGGGAAGCAGGCGCCAGAGGGCCCGCGAACTTCCTCGACATCGGCGGCGGCGCGTCGGCGGAGATCATGGCCGCGGGGCTCGGCGTCATCCTCGGCGACCCGCAGGTGCGCAGCGTCTTCGTCAACGTCTTCGGCGGGATCACCGCCTGCGACGCCGTCGCCGACGGGATCGTGCGCGCGCTCACCCGGCTCGGCGACCGCGCCGACAAACCGATCGTGGTCCGGCTCGACGGCAACAACGTCACCGAGGGCAGGCGGATCCTCGTCGAAGCCGCGCATCCCTTGGTGACCCTGGCGGACACGATGGACGACGCCGCCGGCGCGGCGGCGAAACTGGCGGCCGCGGAACCGGAGGCGTGAGATGGCGATCTTCCTCGACGAACACAGCAAGATCGTCGTCGCCGGGATGACCGGCGCCGAAGGCCGCAAACACACCGCGCGCATGCTGGCCGCGGGAACGGACGTCGTCGGCGGGATCAACCCGCGCAAGGCCGGGGAGGAGATCTCCCTCGGTGGACGCGCCCTGCCGGTGTTCGGCGGTACCGCGGAAGCCGTCGCCGCGACCGGCGCCGATGTGTCGGTACTGTTCGTGCCGCCGCCCGCGGTGAAGGACGCCGTCATCGACGCCGTGGACGCCGGAATCGGCATGGCGGTCGTCATCACCGAGGGTGTTCCGGTCCACGACGCGGCGGCTTTCTGGGCCCACGCCAAGGGAAGTCCGACGCGCGTCATCGGGCCGAACTGCCCCGGCGTGATCAGCCCCGGCCGGTCCAACGCCGGGATCATCCCGGACGGGATCACGAAACCGGGCCGGATCGGGCTGGTCTCGAAATCCGGCACCCTGACCTATCAGCTGATGCACGAACTGCGTGAACACGGCTTCTCGACCTGTGTCGGCATCGGCGGCGACCCGATCATCGGCACCACGCATATCGACGTCGTAGAGGAGTTCGAAAAGGATCCCGAGACCGACGTGATCGTGCTCATCGGCGAGATCGGCGGCGACGCGGAAGAACGCGCGGCCGAGTACGTCCGCGCGAGGGTGAGCAAGCCCGTCGTCGGCTACATCGCCGGGTTCACCGCGCCGGCGGGGAAGACGATGGGGCACGCCGGCGCGATCGTGTCCGGATCGAGCGGCACCGCCGAGGCGAAGAAGAAAGCACTCGAAGCGGCCGGGATCGCGGTCGGCCGCACCCCGAGCGAGACGGCGTCGGTCGTCCGGGAGGTACTCGTCCGGTGAGCGAGATCGACGCGCTGCTGGCGAACGCGCGTGGCTACAAGGAGATCATGGGCGCGGCGCCGCGACGACCGCGACGGCGGATCGCGGTGGTGGCGTGCATGGACGCGCGGATCAGCGTGTACCGGCTGCTCGGGCTACGCGAGGGCGAAGCGCACGTCATCCGGAACGCCGGCGGCGCGGTGACCGAGGACGCGATCCGGTCGCTGACGGTGAGCCAGCGGCTGCTCGGCACCCGCGAGATCGTGCTCATCCACCATCACGACTGCGGGATGCGGATGTTCACCGACACCGACTTCGCCCGCCAGATCGAGGCGAGCACGGGAATCCGGCCACCGTGGGCGGCGGAGACGTTCACCGACTCGGCGCAGGACGTCCGGCAGTGCATCGCGCGGCTGCGGACGTCACCGTTCCTGCTGCACACCGCCTCGGTGCGGGGTTTCGTCTACGACGAGCGGACGGGGACGCTCGCCGAGGTCTCGTAGGCCCGCGTTTAGCCCTCTGGACTAAACGCGGGGTCAGGACAGGCCGAGGCGGTCCGGGCGGGTGTACACGTTCATGGAAGCGCCCCGCAGGAACCCCACCAGGGTCAGGCCCATCTCCGCGGCGAGGTCCACCGCCAGCGACGACGGCGCCGAAACCGCGGCCAGCAGCGGGATCCCGGCCATCACCGCCTTCTGCACCAGTTCGAACGACGCTCGTCCGCTGACCATCAGCACCGTCCCGGACAACGGCAGCCGCCCGGCACGTGCCGCCCAGCCGACCACCTTGTCGACGGCGTTGTGCCTGCCGACGTCCTCCCGCAGGCACAACAGTTCCCCGACGGCGCTGAACAGTCCGGCCGCGTGGAGCCCGCCGGTGCGGTCGAAGACCAGCTGCGCCGTCCGGAGCCGACCCGGCAGTTCGGCCACTGTGGACGGAGTGATCACCAGATCGTCGCCGTCGACCGGCCAGGTCGCGGTGGTCCGCACGGCGTCGAGGCTCGCCTTCCCGCACAACCCGCACGACGACGTGGTGTAGAAGTTCCGCTCCAGGGAGGCGTCGGGCGGGGCGACGCCCTCCGCGAGTACGACGTCCAGCACATTGTAGGTGTTGGAGCCGTCGGTGGTCGCACCCGCGCAGTAACGGATCGAGTGGATGTCCTTCGCGGACCTCGAGATTCCTTCGCCGACAAGGAATCCGGCGGCGAGGTCGAAGTCGTGCCCGGGGGTCCGCATCGTGATCGTCAACGGCTTCCCGCCGACGCGGATCTCCAGTGGCTCCTCGACGGTCAGCGTGTCCGGGCGGGCACCCGGCACGCCGTCGACGACGCGGACCACGCGCCGCCTGCTCGTCACCCGGCCCATCAGCGGACCGCCGGCAACAGCGATTTCGGCCGCCCCGGCTGGGAAAGCCGTCCGCCGAGCAGCGCGCCGAGAACGCTGAGCGCGCCCGCCACCGCGAACGCGCCGAGATGGCCGTGCGTGGACACGACGAACGCGGCCAAACCGACACCGAGCAACGCCCCGACGGCCTTGGCGCTGTACAGCACCCCGAAGTTCGGCAGCGCCGACTCCTCGCCGAAGTAGTCGCGGACCAGCGACACCAGCAGCGAGTAGCAGCTCCCGTTGCCGAGCCCCGCCAGCGCCGCACCGGCGACGAGCCCCACCGCGTGATCACCCGAGTAGAGCAGGACGAACTGGGCGATCCCGCCAGTGGCCAGCGCCAGCCGCAGGATCCGGCGCCTGCCGAGCCGGTCGGACAGCCGGCCGAGCAGGACCCGTCCCGCACCGGTCACCCCGGCGAGCACCGCGAGCGCGACGGCGGCGAGTTCCGGCCCGCCTCCCTGCGCGGCCACGAAAGTCGCGAGATAGGCGACATCGAACAGGAGGACCGCGGCGGCCAGTACGACGATGAGGTACATCGCCACCGCGGTCGGACAGCGGAGCACCTCCCCCGGCCGGTACTCGCGCAGCGCGGGCCGGTTCACCGCGACCCCGCGGTTGCGCACCTTGTCGGCCGCCCACATCCGCGGATCCGGCCGTTCCGGCCACCAGCGGGGCGGCGGATCACGCAGCAGGACCGCGGTACCCGCGATCATCATGAGCACGGCCACCGCGACGACGTCCAGCAGGGGACGGCGATTGCCCTCCGTCAGCCAGAACCCGGCGCCCAGCACGAAAAGCACGCTGCCGTAGGCGAAAGCGCCGCTGACCGCGCCCACCCGCGCCGGGACGCGGTCGGGGAACCAGTTCATCACCGTGCCGACGCAGGTCGCGTACACGACGCCCGTCCCGATCCCGCCGAGCACCGAGTAGCCGAGGAACATCGCGGTCAGGTTGTTCGCGTGTCCCAAGGTGAACATCCCGGTGGCACAGAGCACCCCGCCGGCGATTACCGCCACCGCGGGCGGGAACATCCCGCGCTCGCGCAGGCGGGCGACCGGGTACACCGCGCATGCCTGGCAGACCGTCCAGAGCGCGAAGGAGGCGATCACTTCGGGGAACGTCCAGCCATAGGTGTCCATCAGGACCGGCGCGACGACGCCGAAGCCGTATTGCTGGATACCGGCGGCGAACATCGCGGTCCAGCCGAGCCACAGCATCCACGACCGGGGCCTGCCGATCAGGTCCACGTCGCTTTCGCCGACGCGGTACCGGCGGCCGTAGTGGTCTCGCAGGATTCGAGGATCGGGCATGGGTCCCACCCCACTCACGGCAGATTGTATACAGTATGTAGTCTGGTTATAGCACTCGAGCCGCCGGAAGTCCACGAATTGTCGGACCCCCTCGTTAGCGTCAGCCGTCATGGACAGCACGCCGTTCCAAACCCGGATCCCGGAGGCCGACCTCGAAGACCTCCGAGAGCGGCTCCGCCGTGCCCGCTGGCCAGAAGACGAGACCGTCGACGACTGGTCGCAAGGCGTTCCCGCCGCCTACCTGCGTGAACTGTGCTCGTACTGGGCCGAGCGCCACGACTGGCGGGCCGCGGAATCCCGGCTCAACTCGTTCCCCCAGTTCCGGGCCGAGATCGACGGACTCGGCATCCACTACCTGCACGTCCGCTCCCCGCATCCGGGCGCGCTGCCGCTGATCCTCACCCATGGCTGGCCGGGTTCGGTCTTCGAATTCCTCGACGTGCTCGGCCCGCTCACGGATCCGGTCGTCCACGGCGGCGATCCGGCGGACGCCTTCCACGTCGTCGTCCCTTCCTTGCCCGGGTACGGCTTCAGCGACAAACCCGCGGGGGCGGGCTGGTCGATCCAGCGCATCGCCGACGCGTGGATCCGCCTCATGGAGGGCCTTGGATACGAGCGCTACGGCGCCCAGGGCGGCGATTGGGGCACCAGCATCACCACGCTCATGGGCCTGACGGCGCCCGAACGGCTGGCCGGGATCCACCTCAACCCACCACTGGCGGCGCCGGACCCGGCGACGTTCGACGACCTGACCGAGTACGAGCGGAAGTCGCTCGCCGACCTCGAAAGGGCCAAGGCCGACGGTTCGGGTTACGCGATCCAGCAGGCGACGAGGCCGCAGACTATCGGCTACGCGCTGACCGACTCGCCGGTCGCGCTGTGCGCGTGGATCGTCGAGAAGTTCCAGGCGTGGACCGATTGCGACGGCCATCCGGAGAACACGCTGAGCCGCGACGCGATCCTCGACGACATCACGCTCTACTGGCTGACGGGCACGGGCGCCTCGTCCGCCCGGTTGTACTGGGAGAGCTTCGCCGAGGTGTCGAGCTGGTTCACAGAGTCCACTGTGGACACCCTCACCGTGCCGACCGGCTGTTCGATCTTCCCGCGCGAGACCCCGCGCCCGTCCCGCCGCTGGGCGGAGCGCCGCTTCACCGATATCCGGTACTGGAACGAGCTGGACCGGGGCGGTCACTTCGCGGCCTTCGAGCAGCCCGCTGTGTTCACCGAGGAGGTGCGGTCGTTCTTCCGGCTCGTGCGATGACCGCTTGACCGTGACACCGTGTCAGGCTGTGCGCTGGGAGGCGTCATGTTCAGTATCGGAGATTTCGCCAAGCACGGCCGGGTGTCGGTCCGGATGCTGCGTCACTACGACGCCATCGGGCTGCTGCGTCCTGCCCACGTCGACCCGTTCAGCGGCTACCGGTCCTACACCGGCGAGCAGCTGGCCCGGCTCAACCGGGTGATCGCGCTCAAGGATCTCGGCTTCACCCTCACCCAGGTGCAGGAGATCCTCGACGCGGAGATCGGCGCGGACGAACTACGCGGCATGCTGCGGCTGCGCCGCGCCGAACTCGAAGCGGCCATCGCGGCCGACGAGGCGCGGCTCAAGGCCGTCGAAGCGAGGCTCCGGTCGATCGAAAGCGAGGGAACCATGCCTTCCGAAGACGTCGTCGTCAAAAGCCTGCCCGCGGTGCGCGTCGCCGAGCTGACCGGGACGGCGAGCGGTTACGTGAACGACGAGATCGGCCCCGTCGTACAGGGGTTGTACAAGGAACTGTTCGGAGCGCTCGGCCCGATCACGCCGTCCGGACCGCTCATCGCCTACTACGAAGACGACGCCGACGGCGAACGAGTGCTGATCCACGCCGCGGTCCCGATCTCGGCCGAAACCGACGGCACCGAAGGGTTCTCGACGGTCCGCCTCGCCGAAGTCGCGACCGCCGCGACGATCCTGCACCGAGGTTCGATGGCGACCGTGCTCTCCAGCTACCAGACGCTGGCGAAGTGGGTCGACGCCCACGGCTACCGCGCGAGCGGCCCGGCGCGCGAGTTCTACCTCGAGTGCCCGGAGGACGGGGACGAGTGGGTCACCGAGCTACAGCAGCCGATCACCAAGGCCTGACCCTCCCGTGGGTCGTGAGTGGC